>JAYVRO010000421.1:0-3967 GCA_043776165.1 Rubrivivax sp.
GCTGCGCTGTTGATGTTGACTTGCCCCGCACGCAAACGTGCAGCCACCTTGCGCGTGGCGTCCACGTCGGTACCCGAGACATACGCCGCCAGTCCGTAAGGTGTGTCGTTGGCAATGGCCACGGCTTCGTCCACCGTGTCGTAGCCAATGATGGTCAGCACGGGGCCAAAAATCTCTTCACGCGCCACGGTCATTTGGTTGTTCACACCGCCCAGCACGGTCGGCTTGACGTAGTAACCGGTCTCCAACCCCGCCGGTTTGCCCGGGCCGCCGGCCACCACTTGCGCGCCTTCTTCAATGCCCTTGTTGATGAGCGCCTGGATCTTGCCCCACTGCGTGGCAGAGATGACTGGCCCCAGCGCAGCGCCGCTGTCGGGGGCACCCACCGTGGTGGCTTCCGCCGCTTGCTTGGCAATTTCCAGCGCTTCGGCCATGCGCGCGTTGGGCACCAGCATGCGCGTTGGCGCATTGCACGATTGACCTGAGTTGCCCATCACGCCGCGCACACCGCCCGCTACGGCGCGTTTGAAGTCCGCATCCGGCAGGATGATGTTGGGCGACTTGCCACCCAACTCCTGGTGCACGCGCTTGACCGTGGGCGCCGCGTTGCGCGCCACGTCAATGCCAGCGCGCGTGCTGCCGGTGAAGGACACCATGTCCACCTCGGGGTGGCTGGAGATGGCCGCGCCAACACTCGGACCGTCGCCGTTGACCAGGTTGAAAACACCGGCAGGCACACCCGCCGCGTGCAGCACCTCGGTCCAGATCTGCGCAGAGAAAGGCGCGATCTCACTGGGCTTGAGCACCATCGTGCAGCCCACCGCCAGCGCAGGCGCCACTTTGCAAGCAATCTGGTTCACAGGCCAGTTCCAGGGCGTGATCAGGCCGCACACACCAATCGGTTCCTTGCGCACCATCGTCGTGCCGCGCTGCTCTTGAAAGGCAAAGTGCTTGAGCACACCGAGTGCCGTTTGCAGATGCCCAACACCCATGGCGGCCTGCGCTTTTTGCGCCAACAGCACCGGCGCGCCCATCTCTTCGGTGATGGCTGCAGCCATGTCGGCGTAGCGCTTTTGGTATTCAACAATGATGCGTTCCAACAGCGCCACGCGCTCGTCGACGCTGGTCAACGAATAGCTCGCAAAAGCCCTGCGCGCGGCCATCACGGCGGCGTCAACATCGGCAGCATTGCCCATGGAGATGCGGCCCGCAACAGCCTCGGTGGCGGGGTTGATGACGTTCATCGTTTTGGCAATGGCCGGGTCAACCCATTGGCCGTCAATGTAGAACTTGAGGTAATCGCGCATGGTGTGAATGCTCCTGAAAGGGAAGGCGGCATTCTATGAAAGGAAACCCTTCAAGACACCGCTCATGGGACCCCTCAGCCCAAAGGCTTGAAGCCCTCGCGGCTATGCTCACAGCGATGCGTGCACTGGACATCATCGAACTGCTCTTGCTCAGCCTCTTGTGGGGCGCCGCCTATCTCTTCACTCGCGCCGCCGTGCCCGACTTCGGCCCCGCGCCTTTGGTCTCGCTGCGACTGGGCATGGCCGCCTTGATGTTGCTGCCCATCGTCTTGTGGCGCGGCCAAGCGTCGCAGATTCGCGCTCACTTCAAGCCCTTGTTGGTGCTGGGCGTGCCGCTCACGGCGATCCCGTTCCTGATGATCTCTTTCTCTGCGCTGCACATCACGGCAGGTCTGGTGGCCGTGCTGAATGCGACTGCGCCGCTCTTTGCAGCGCTCATGGCGCGCGTCTTTTTTCAGGAGCGTCTTGGGCCATGGCGCACCGGGGGCTTGTTCATTGGCTTTCTCGGCGTTGTGGTGCTGATGTGGGGCAACGCGTCGTTCAACAGCCCCCTGGGCCTGCTGGCCGTGGCGCTGATGTTGGTGGCGTCCATGTTCTGGGGCGTGGGTGGCAACCACACTCGCAAGCACCTCTCCCAAGTCGACCCCATGGCCATTGCTGTGGGCAGCTTGCTGTGCGCCTGCCTGTGCACTGCGCCGCTGGCTTGGCTCATGTGGCCCGTTAACCCGCCCAGCCAGCGGGCCTGGGCTGAAGTGGCCTTTCTCGGGTTCGCCAGCTCGGGCCTCGGGTTCTTGATTTACTTTCGCTTGTTGCACCGCATTGGCCCCGTGCGCGCCATGTCGGTCACCTTCTTGAACCCCGTGGTGGCGATCGTTTCGGGGGCGTGGTACCTGGGCGAAGCCATCACCTTCCAAATGCTGATGGGTGGCGCCGTGGTGCTGCTGGGCACGGCTTTGAGTTTGGGGTTAGTGGGGCGACCGCGCAGCGTTCAATCCAGTCCAAGAACGGACCGAGAGGTGTCGCGTGATTAGAGCGATTCGATGTCCCGTTTGTGAAGCCAGAGTTCCAAGTAAGGGGTCATTGGCGTTCTCGATGCATCGGACGCTCGTGTGCCCAAAATGCAACTCGGAACTAACTGTCCATCTGAATAAGAACATGTGGATAGTCGCAGGCATTTGGGGTGCCATTGCTTGGTTCGGTGCGTTCGCTCTTGTAAGGGGAAGCCAGTCCTACAGTGGACATGTGGCCGATGCCGTTGCGTTGATCGCAGGGGCGGTTGCCATATATCGGTACTCATTCGTCCTTCAAAAGAAGCAATAGTCGCGAGATGAAACCGCCGTGGATTTCGCGCTGACGGGGTCGTCTTTAGCTCAATCGACGTTCGACGACTTGGCCTTAAAGCGGAATCTGATGTGTACGTTGATAAATGACGGCGAAGTGATGCAAGTTGATGCGCTTAGCCGATTGGTGCGGTGGGGGATTCGGCTAGAAATAACGGGCTGCCCTGATGTTTTCTGAGCAAGGGTCATAGGTCGTGAATGCAAGCCAGTCCAGGTCATCCACAAAGACGTGATCACCGACCACACCATTGACGCCGTGGGCCGCATCACGCAAACGGTGCGCACTGGCGGTGGCATTTCAGAGGTCACTTACGCAGCGCAATACAACGATCTCGGTTTGCTGCAATCGGTCACCGACGCCCGAGGTGCGACGACCGCGTACACCTATGACACCAACGGCAATCGAACCAGTTCAACCAATGCGCTGGGCCAAACCACGCTTTTCCAAAACCACAACCCGCACGGCCAGCCCACCATCATCGTCAGGCCTGATGGCACAACGCTCACTCGCAGCTTTGATGCACGGGGCAGGCTCGAAATGCGCACCGTGGATGGCCTGAGCACGACCTACGCCTATGACGCAGCCGGGCGCGTCACCCGCGTCACCCAACCCGATGGCAGTTGGCGCGGCGTGGCCTACGACACCGCAGGGTTTGTGACCGGCTCAACCAATCATCGGCAAGAGTCCGTCAGCGTGACACGTGACGCGACGGGGGCTGCGCTACGCCACGACCTCATCAACGCTGCGGGCACCGTGGTCCACACCACCCGACACGAACGCGACGCGCTGGGCCGTGTATCGGCTGTCGTCGATTCACGCAACAACCGCACACGGTTTCAATACGCGGCGGACGGGCGGTTTAACGGCGTCACCGACGCACTGGGCCGCAGCACGACCGTCAGCTTGGATATGCACGACAGGCCCGTGGGTGTAACCCGCCCCAATACCAGCGCCATGCGCCAACAAGGTGGCGGTGCAACAGTCACGTCAAATACGCTTTATCACCGCACGGCGGCAACAAAACTAGCTGTGACCGACACCAACACCGTGGCCACAGGTTATGCCTACGACGGCCTGAGAAGGCGCGGTGCAGAGGCTGGCAATGACGCAGGCGTCTCTGTCGTCAGGCGGGGCTATGGAGGTGACATCACTTCTATGACCGACGCGCGCAGCGTAACGCTGGTCCGATCAACCGACGCTGCGGGCCGCATGCGCAGCGTGCAAGCGCCCAGTGGTGCGAAAGTTGAAATGAGCTACGTTGGCGGGCGCCCCGACACATTGATGGCCTCCTTGACAGACCCTAGCGGCGCACAGTTTCA
>JAYVRO010000422.1:0-14060 GCA_043776165.1 Rubrivivax sp.
GGTGTCATGGCGCGAGCCAAGCCGCTTTGCACACCCAGCCAAGCCCCAAGCACCGTGGGCACCATCGACAGCGCCAACAGCCAATAGGTATTGCGCAGCACGCGGTTGCGCTCGATGGCCGAGGTTTCAACCTGGGCCAAGCCGTCATAGGTTTGAATCGATTCGTTCATACATGCTCCAATAAAGTTCAAGCGCCGCGCTACATGCAAGGCGCCGCGATTCTAGGGCGAGACGCCGCGTTCACGCTATCGTGTAAGCCTTGTTTCCTCAACTGAAAAGCCATGAAAACCAAGCCCTTTTTGACCGCCGACGACGCCCGCAACATGGCCCATGCTGCTGAAGCCGAAGCCCTGCGCAACCAATGGGCCGTGACCATTGCCATCGTGGACGACGGCGGCCATTTGTTGTGGCTGCAAAGGCTTGACGGCGCACCCCCCATCTCTTCGCACATCGCGCCGGGCAAAGCGCGCACGGCAGCTGTGGGGCGGCGCGAGAGCAAGGTCTACGAAGACATCATCAACCAAGGGCGCTATTCGTTTTTGAGCGCACCGACGCTCGAGGGCATGCTTGAAGGCGGCGTGCCAGTGGTGGTGGACGGCCACTGCATCGGCGCGGTGGGCGTGAGCGGCGTGAAGTCCACCGAGGACGCGCAAATTGCGCGCGCAGGAATAGCGGCATTGGCATGATGCCTCGATCTGAAAGGTAGCCTCTACAATCCGCAGGTTTACCCGACAACACCGCAGCCTAGCGAAACTCCTCTCAGGTTTCCCCACTGACTGACCCTGTCCAACGTCACATTCCGTGGCCAACAGGGGGTTGAGCTGGGTGCGCGAACCCCGGAGCTATTGCCTTGTTGCCAGTCGCCTTGTTGCCAGTCCTGCCCCCCGCTCTTCTTGCACTATCGGACGGCACCACCTTCCTGGGCACTTCCATTGGCGCCACGGGCCACACGGTGGGCGAGGTGGTTTTCAACACTGCTCTCACCGGTTATCAGGAAATCCTGACTGACCCAAGCTACTGCCGCCAATTGGTGACGCTGACCTACCCGCACATCGGCAACTACGGTGTGAACGATGACGACGTGGAATCTACCCGTGTTCATGCGGCCGGTTTGATCATCAAAGACTTGCCACTTCGCAGCAGCAATTTCCGCCAAACGCGCACGCTTGCCAAATACTTGGAAGACGAAGGCACGGTCGCTATCGCCGACATCGACACGCGTCATCTCACACGTTGGTTGCGCACACACGGCGCCCAAAACGGCTGCATCACGAGTTATCCCGTGGGTACAGTGATGACGGATGCGCTGAAGGCCGAGGCCGTGGCGCGCGCGCAAGCCGCGCCACCCATGGCGGGCCTGGATTTGGCCCGTGTTGTCAGCATTGACAAACCCTATGAATGGACGCAAACCGAGTGGCAGTTGGGCACGGGTTACGGCGTTCTCGCCACGGCTAGGCACCATGTAGTGGCCTACGACTTTGGCGTCAAAGTCAACATCCTGCGCATGCTGGCCAGCCGGGGTTGTCGGGTCACCGTGGTGCCTGCGCAGACATCGGCCAAGGATGTATTGGCTATGAAGCCCGACGGCGTCTTCCTGAGCAACGGCCCGGGTGACCCACAGCCCTGCGACTACGCCATAGAAGCCACGCGCGAGATCATTGCCAGCGGTGTTCCCACCTTCGGCATTTGCCTGGGGCACCAGATCATGGCGCTGGCCTCGGGCGCTAAAACTTTCAAGATGAAATTCGGCCACCACGGCGCCAACCACCCGGTGAAAGACCTTGATAGTGGCCGCGTCAGCATCACCAGCCAGAACCACGGTTTTGCGGTGGACGAAAAAACATTGCCCCCCAACCTTCGCGCCACGCATGTGAGCTTGTTCGACGGCACATTGCAGGGCCTAGCGCGCACCGATAGGCCCGCGTTCTGTTTTCAAGGTCACCCCGAAGCATCACCCGGGCCGCATGACATCGCCTACCTGTTCGACCGATTCACCACGTTGATGGCAGAAAAGCAGGCAGAAAAGCGGGCAGAGAAGCAGGCGGAGAAAAACAATGCCTAAGCGCGCAGACATTCAGAGCGTTCTCATCATCGGCGCCGGCCCCATCATCATTGGACAGGCCTGCGAGTTTGACTACTCCGGCGCCCAGGCCTGCAAAGCTTTGCGAGAAGAGGGCTACAAAGTCATTCTCGTCAACAGCAACCCGGCGACGATCATGACCGACCCCGAGATGGCCGATGTCACTTACATCGAGCCCATCACCTGGCAAGTGGTTGAAAAAATCATCGCCAAAGAGCGGCCCTTGTGCCCAGGCGGCATGGCGCTGTTGCCCACCATGGGCGGACAAACAGCACTGAACTGCGCGCTGGATTTGCACCGCAACGGCGTGCTGGCCAAGCACAACGTGGAGATGATTGGCGCGAATGAACACGCCATTGAAAAGGCCGAGGACCGGCTGAAGTTCAAAGACGCGATGACCTCAATTGGCCTGGATTCGGCCAAGAGCGGCATAGCGCACACGCTTGAAGAAGCTTGGGCCGTACAAAAGCGCATCACCACCATGGTTGCTGGCACGGGCTTCCCCATGGTCATTCGTCCCAGCTTCACCTTGGGCGGCACGGGCGGTGGCATTGCCTACAACCCCGAAGAGTTTGAAGAGATCTGCAGGCGTGGCATTGACCTGTCGCCCACCCACGAGCTGCTCATCGAAGAGAGCTTGATCGGATGGAAAGAGTTTGAAATGGAGGTGGTGCGCGACCGCGCTGACAACTGCATCATCATTTGCGCAATAGAAAACCTCGACCCGATGGGCATTCACACGGGTGACTCGATCACCGTGGCGCCGGCGCAAACGCTCACCGACAAGGAGTACCAATTGATGCGCAATGCGTCGATTGCCATCCTGCGTGAGATTGGCGTGGACACGGGCGGCTCGAACGTGCAGTTCAGCATCGACCCCAAGAGCGGGCGAATGATCGTTATCGAGATGAACCCGCGTGTCTCGCGTTCGTCAGCGCTGGCCTCCAAAGCCACCGGGTTCCCCATCGCCAAAGTGGCCGCCAAATTGGCCGTGGGCTACACGCTCGATGAACTGCGCAACGACATCACGGGTGGCACCACACCCGCGAGTTTTGAGCCTAGCATCGATTACGTGGTGACCAAGATCCCGCGTTTTGCGTTCGAAAAATTTCCCGCTGCCGACCCGCACCTGACAACGCAAATGAAGTCGGTAGGTGAAGTCATGGCCATCGGCCGCACCTTCCAAGAGAGCTTTCAAAAGGCACTGCGCGGTTTGGAAACCGGCATCGATGGTTTGTCGGAGAGAAGCACGGACCGCGACGAGATCATTGACGAGATTGGCAATGCCGGGCCCGAGCGAATCTTGTTTGTAGGCGACGCTTTTCGCATCGGTATGTCGCTCGATGAGGTCTACGAAGAAACTGCCATCGACCCTTGGTTTTTGGCGCAGATCGAAGACCTCATCGCCGTTGAAAAACAACTCGCCTCGCGCACGCTCACCAGCCTGAGTGCCGAAGAGCTGCGCTACATCAAACGAAAAGGTTTCTCAGACAAACGCATCGGCAAACTTTTGGGCAGCAATCAGCATGCCGTGCGCAAGGCACGTCAAGCATTGAACGTGAGACCGGTCTACAAGCGCGTGGACACCTGCGCGGCTGAATTTGCCACGCAAACCGCTTACCTGTATTCGACCTATGAACATGTGGATGGTGAATGCGAAGCCGCGCCCACGACGCGCAAGAAGATCATGGTGTTGGGCGGCGGCCCCAACCGCATCGGCCAGGGCATTGAGTTCGACTACTGCTGCGTGCACGCCGCCATGGCCCTGCGCGAAGACGGCTACGAGACCATCATGGTCAATTGCAACCCCGAGACCGTGTCTACCGACTACGACACCAGCGACCGCCTGTACTTCGAGCCCGTCACTTTGGAAGACGTGCTCGAGATCGTGGCCAAAGAAAAACCTCTTGGCGTGATCGTGCAATATGGCGGCCAAACGCCTTTGAAATTGGCGCTGGACTTGGAGGCCAATGGCGTGCCGATCATCGGCACCACGCCCGACAGCATCGACATCGCTGAAGACCGCGAGCGGTTTCAAAAACTCTTGCATCAACTCGGTTTGCGCCAACCGCCCAACCGCACCGCACGCACCGAAGACCAAGCCTTGGCGCTGGCGCATGAAATCGGCTATCCGCTGGTGGTGCGCCCCAGCTACGTACTGGGCGGGCGTGCGATGGAGATCGTGCACGGCGACAAGGACCTGGAGCGCTACATGCGCGAAGCCGTGCGCGTGAGCGAGAAGTCACCGGTGTTGCTTGATCGATTCTTGGACGACGCGATCGAAGTGGATGTGGACTGCATCAGCGATGGCGAAGAAGTCATGATCGGCGGCATCATGGAGCACGTGGAAGCTGCAGGCATTCACTCGGGTGATTCAGCCTGTTCATTGCCGCCGTACACCTTGCCCAAAGCGCTGCAAGACGAGATGCGCCGCCAAGCCACCGCGATGGCCAAGGCGCTGGGCGTGGTCGGTTTGATGAATACGCAGTTTGCCATCCAGGGTGAAGGTGACGCGGCCGTGGTCTACGTGCTGGAAGTCAACCCGCGCGCGTCCCGCACAGTACCGTTTGTCAGCAAAGCCACTGGACAGGCCCTGGCGAAGATTGCCGCGCGGTGCATGGCCGGGCAAAAACTGCGCGACCAGCGCGACTGGCAAGGCAACGTTCCACATGAGGTGATACCGCTCTATTTCAGCGTCAAAGAAGCCGTGTTCCCTTTCAACAAATTTCAAGGTGTCGATCCGGTGCTTGGCCCCGAGATGCGATCCACTGGTGAGGTCATGGGCGCAGGGCGGAGCTTCGGCGAGGCGATGTTCAAGAGCCAGCTCGGTGCTGGTTCGCGTCTACCTGACAAGGGCATCGTTGTGATCACCGTGAAGAACAGCGACAAAGCCCGCGCTGTGGTGGTGGCCAAAGAACTCATCGCATTGGGCTTTGAAGTCGTGGCGACCAAAGGGTCGGCCGCTGCCATCGCGCAGGCCGGGCTTCCAGTTCGTTTGGTAAACAAGGTCAAAGACGGTCGCCCGCACATCGCCGACTTGATCAAGGCGGGTGAGATTCAGCTGGTCTTCACGACGGTGGACGAGACGCGCACGGCGATTGCCGATTCGCGCTACATCCGCACGGCCGCGTTAGCGCAGCGCGTCACTTACTACACCACCATGGCCGGTTGTGAAGCTGCGGTAGAGGCAATGAAACACCAGGACGACTTGACGGTGACTTCGCTGCAAGACCTGCAAGCGGAACTCCACTAGACTTCGCATCCTTCACATCCGCCGCACGGGTCCAGCACAGAGGGCTGACTGCGGCGGATTTACTTTTTCTTCACAGGTTTCATCATGGCCACCATCCCATTGACCCGCCGCGGCGCTGACAAACTCAAAGAAGAGTTGCATCGCCTGAAAACCGTGGAGCGGCACGCCGTCATCCAGGCCATTGCCGAAGCCAGGGCGCAGGGCGATTTGTCAGAGAACGCCGAGTACGAGGCGGCCAAAGACAAACAAGGTTTCATCGAAGGCCGCATCCAAGAGTTGGATGGGAAATTGGCTGCCGCGCAGATCATCGATCCCGAGTCCATTCATGCCGATGGGCGGGTAGTTTTCGGGGCAACGGTTGATCTGGAAGACGAAGACAGCGGCACCAAGGTCAGCTATCAGATCGTGGGCGACGATGAGGCCGACATCAAGCTCGGGTTCGTCTCTATCAGCAGCCCGATCTCGCGCGCCTTGATCGGCAAAGAGATGGGTGACGTGGCAGAAGTGCAGGCACCGGGCGGCTTGCGCCACTACGAGATTGTGGGTATCCGCTACGTTTGAGTTTGTCGCGTGCGCCTGGCGCGCGCCTGGTCACTCCGGAGCGCGCCGCTTCACACTGGTTTTGCGCACCCGAGCGCGTTTGATCTGACCGCCCACGGTGACACGCTCGTTGCCAAACACCTTGATCTTCTTCACTGTGGCGCGGTGGTTGCCACTCTTGGAAAACGACACCACCTTGACCGTGCGTGGCCCTGGTTGGCGATCCTCGCGTTGAACCTTTTCTTTGGGTGGCATGGGGCGCCACAACACCAACAACTTGCCGATGTGTTGAATGGGCGCAGCACTCAAGCTGTCCGCTAATTCGAGCAGCATAGCGCTGCGCGCGTCGCGGTCGTCAGAAAACACGCGCACCTTGATGAGCCCGTGGGCATTGAGTGCGTGGTTAACTTCCTTCACGACGGCAGCGGTCAAGCCATCACCTCCGACATGTACCACGGGGTCCAAGTGGTGGGCGACGGCGCGATGTTCTTTACGCTGAGACGGCGTGAGTTCAATGAGGGGCATCTGCGTATTATCGACGCGACATCATGATCAAAAGTAAAAGCAAAAAACTCAATCGCCAGTGGTTGCACGACCACATCAATGACCCGTATGTGAAGCTGGCGATCAAAGAGGGTTACCGCGCACGGGCCGCCTACAAACTGAAAGAGATCGACGAAGCTTTTCACTTGATTCGCCCGGGTCAAGTCGTGGTAGATCTCGGTGCTTCACCTGGCGCTTGGAGCCAGTACTTGCGCCGCCGCTTTGCTCCGCGTGTTGTGGGGGCCGGTGGTGCGTCTGTGGGGCAACTCGATGGCAGCATCATCGCGCTGGATCTCCTGCCTTTTGAGCCGATCGAAGGTGTTGTGTTCATCCAGGGCGACTTCATGGAAGACGCCGTGGTGGCCGCGCTGGAAGCAGCTTTGCAAGGCCGCGCTGTGGATCTGGTGGTCTCGGACATGGCGCCCAACTTGTCAGGCATTCCAAGTGCCGACGCGGCCCGAGTAGCCAACCTGGTCGAGTTGGCCATCGACTTTGCCGGCAAACACCTCACGGCCGAAGGCGCGCTGGTTTGCAAGGCCTTTCACGGCAGTGGCTACAGCCAATTGGTCAAGCGATTCAAGGAGTGCTTTCGCGTGGTCAAGCCGCTCAAACCTAAAGCGTCGCGCGACAAGTCGGCTGAGACTTTCATCGTAGGCATCAGGCCTGTCCGTTGACGGAGCCAGGGCTCAGAACCGCACAAACGCGCGTTCGGCGCGGTTTTCACCCTGCTTATTGCTTGACAACGCCGTACATCTCCAGGGCTTGTCTCACCTAGAATCGGCCCCACTTGCCTGGGACTTGCGACAACCCGCTCCTCGGGTGTCGTCCTATCAAAGGCAATAAGGAGCCGCGGTGAACAATCAATGGTTCTCCAAAGTCGCTGTGTGGTTGGTGATCGCCCTCGTGCTGTTCACCGTCTTCAAACAGTTTGACCGTGGGGTAGCGCAGGGTAGTCAAATCGGCTACTCCGATTTCTTGGAAGAGGTGCGGACCAAGCGCATCAAGTCGGTGACTTTGCAAGAGGGCGCCGCCGGCGGCACCGAGATCATCGCCACAACCAACGACGATAAAAAGCTGCGCACCACGGCGACTTACCTCGACCGTGGATTGGTAGGCGACCTCATCAGCGGTGGCGTGAAATTTGATGTCAAGCCCCGAGAAGAGCAGTCTTTGTTGCTCAGCCTCTTGGTCAGCTGGGGTCCCATGCTCTTGCTCATCGGCGTGTGGATTTATTTCATGCGCCAAATGCAAGGCGGTGGCAAGGGCGGCGCTTTCAGCTTTGGCAAAAGCAAGGCACGCATGCTCGACGAGGCCAATAACACCACCACATTTGCGGATGTGGCCGGCTGTGACGAGGCCAAAGAAGAAGTCAAAGAACTGGTTGACTTTCTCAAAGACCCGCAGAAATTCCAAAAATTAGGTGGCCGTATTCCGCGAGGCGTATTGCTCGTGGGCCCCCCAGGGACCGGTAAGACTTTGCTCGCCAAAGCCATTGCTGGGGAAGCCAAGGTGCCGTTTTTCAGCATCAGCGGCTCGGACTTTGTCGAGATGTTTGTTGGCGTGGGCGCTGCCCGAGTTCGCGACATGTTTGAACAAGCCAAGAAGAGTTCGCCCTGCATCATCTTTGTTGACGAAATCGACGCCGTTGGCCGCCACCGCGGTGCTGGTTTGGGCGGTGGCAATGACGAGCGCGAGCAGACGCTGAATCAAATGCTGGTCGAGATGGACGGATTTGAGACCAACGTGGGTGTGATCGTCATGGCGGCCACTAACCGACCCGACATTCTTGACCCGGCTCTGTTACGTCCTGGTCGATTTGACCGGCAGGTCTACGTCACTTTGCCTGATGTACGTGGCCGCGAGCAGATACTGAATGTGCACATGCGCAAGGTCCCTGTCGGGCAAGACATTCGCGCCGACATCTTGGCGCGCGGTACCCCGGGTTTCAGTGGTGCTGACCTGGCTAACTTGGTGAACGAAGCGGCACTCTTTGCCGCGCGCCGCAGCGGTCGCGTGGTTGAGATGATCGACTTCGAAAAAGCCAAAGACAAAATCATGATGGGCCCTGAGCGACGCAGCATGGTCATGCCCGAGGACGAGCGCCGCAACACGGCGTACCACGAGGCCGGGCATGCACTCGTGGCACGGCTGATGCCTAAGACTGATCCAGTGCACAAGGTCACTGTCATTCCCCGTGGCCGCGCTTTAGGCGTGACCATGCAGTTGCCTGAGGGTGACCGCTACAGCATGGACAAAGAGCGCATGTTGTCCACCATCAGCGTGCTATTCGGGGGACGCATTGCTGAAGAAGTGTTCATGAATCAAATGACCACTGGCGCCAGCAACGACTTCGAGCGTGCCACGGCCATTGCCCGTGACATGGTCACACGCTATGGCATGACCCACGAACTCGGCCCCATGGTCTATGCTGAAAACGAGGGCGAAGTGTTTCTCGGGCGCTCAGTGACCAAAACGACCACGATGTCCGAGGAGACGATGCGCAAAGTGGACTTGGTGATACGGCGAATCATCGATGAGCAGTACAGCACGGCGCGCAAACTGATCGAAGACCACAAGGACAAGATGCACGCCATGGCAGGTGCCTTGCTGGAGTGGGAGACCATCGACGCCGAACAGATCGACGACATCATGGCGGGCAAGACACCCAGGCCCCCCAAAGACTGGACGCCTTCTGTGGCCAAACCACCAGGACCGATCCCGCCTGTCAAGCCTGATGGGGCGCCCGCAGCGGCCTGAACATGCCAAGCCGCGCGCGCGTGGACAACACTTGAAAAGCGGGGCCCAGGCCCCGTTTTTCATGGACTCTGCCTTCAGCAAGTCAGAACAAATGCGCAATTGTCCTGACGCTGCTTGCCACGCACCGCTGCACCGCGTCTGACAATTCAAGGTTTCGCGAGGAGCCAACCCCATGAGCAGAACCTACTTTGGAACCGACGGTATACGCGGCGTTGTCGGCGTGTCGCCTATCACTCCGGACTTCATGCTGCGCCTCGGGCACGCAGTGGGGCGCGTACTGCGCAAAACCACGGCCAAACCGACGGTGGTGATTGGCAAAGACACGCGCATTTCAGGTTACATGATCGAGTCGTCGCTGGAGGCTGGTTTTGCTTCTGCAGGTGTGGATGTCTTGCTCAGTGGCCCCTTACCCACGCCCGGCGTGGCCTACCTCACGCGTGCTTTGCGGCTTGACTTGGGTGTTGTCATCAGCGCCTCGCACAACCCGTTCGCCGACAACGGCGTGAAATTCTTTTCGTCGCGTGGAGAGAAGTTAACTGACGAGTGGGAATTGGCCGTTGAAGCGGCCTTGGACGAAGTGCCGCAATGGGTTGACGCAGCGGGTCTGGGCAAGGCTCGGCGGCTGACGGATGCCAGCGGTCGCTACATCGAGTTCTGCAAGAGCACGGTGCCACACAGTCTGTCCTTGCGGGGCATGAAGATCGTTGTCGACGCAGCCCACGGCGCGGCGTATCACGTGGCACCCGATGTCTTTCACGAGCTGGGGGCTTCAGTGGTCACGATCGGCTGCGCGCCCGACGGCATGAACATCAACGACGGTGTTGGTGCCACGGCGCCGCAGGCCTTGGTCAGAGCCGTCGCTGAACATCAGGCAGATTTCGGCATTGCACTCGACGGCGACGCAGACCGTTTGCAAATTGTTGACGCGCAGGGTCGCCTCTTCAACGGCGACGAGTTGCTCTACGTCATGGCTGCCGACCGTCTGGCGCAAAAGCAGCCCGTGCCAGGGGTGGTTGGAACCTTGATGACCAACATGGCTGTGGAGGTCGCCTTGCGGCGGGCCCAGGTGCCGCTGGTACGGGCCAAGGTGGGCGACCGATACATCCTCGAAGAACTAGTGAATCGTGGTTGGCAACTCGGAGGTGAGAGCTCAGGGCATCTGTTGGCCCTGGATCGTCACACAACAGGTGATGGCATCGTCAGCGCGCTTCAGGTGCTCTTTGCCACGCACCGCAGTGGCAAGAGCTTGGCTCAGTTGCTTGAAGGCGTTGCACTGTTCCCGCAAACCTTGATCAACGTTCGCCTGCGCGAAGGCAGTGATTGGAAAAACAGCGCAGCCATGGCGGGTGCACAGCGTGCAGCAGAGAACGCACTCGGTGACAGCGGTCGAGTCCTGATTCGCGCTTCCGGTACTGAGCCGGTGTTGCGCGTGATGGTGGAGTCGCGCAGCGCCGATATCGGCCGGCGCTGCGCGGAGCAATTGGCTGAGGTGGCGGCAAGCGCCTAAATGGCGCCCAGGCATGGTGAGCGGTCAGGCGGCCAATCGAGGCATGCTGCGTCACGAAGTTGTCACAGACCCTGCCTACAGTTCAGCCATTGCAACAGCAGAACTGTGACAGAACCATGACCTTCATCTCAACGCGAACGCTTGGCACTGCGCTGGCCATGATCGTTCTCACCACTGCCAGTTGGGCGCAGGATGTGACGGGCGCCGGGGCGACCTTTCCAGCGCCGCTGTATGCCAAGTGGGCTGACGCCTACAACAAGGCCACTGGTGCGCGAATCAACTACCAATCCGTCGGCTCAGGCGCGGGACTGCGCCAGATACGCGGCAAGACTGTTGACTTCGGTGCTTCGGACATGCCGCTCACTGATGACGAACTGGCCAAAGATGGGCTTGTGCAGTTTCCGACAGTGATCGGCGGCGTCGTGCCTGTCATCAATGTGGCGGGCATTGCACCGGGCAAACTTCGGCTCACCGGCGAAGTCCTGGGCAGCATCTTTTTGGGTGCCGTGTCCAAGTGGAATGACCCGGCCATCAAGGCCCTTAACCCCGGCGTTGTGCTGCCAGATGCTGCTATTTCAACGGTACATCGCGCCGATGGTTCTGGCACTACATTTGTATTTAGCAATTACCTCTCGAAAGTCAGCGCCGACTGGAAATCAAAGGTTGGCGAAGGCACGGCAGTGAATTGGCCTACAGGCGTCGGCGGCAAGGGCAATGAGGGGGTTGCCGCATTCGTGATGCGACTCCCGAACTCCATCGGCTATGTGGAGTTCTCGTATGCCAAGACGAACAGAATGTCCCATGTGGCCTTGCGCAATCAATCTGGCGCTTATGTTGAACCAGATGATCTGACCTTCAAGGCGGCAGCGGCGGGAGCGAGTTGGGCGAAGACTTTCTATCAAATCCTGACCGACCAACCTGGAAAGGACAGCTGGCCGATCACAGGTGCAACGTTCATCATGATGCACAAAGCCCAAGACAAGCCCGGGTCGGCGACGAGTTCGTTGAAGTTCTTCGATTGGGCAATGACTAACGGCGACAAGATGTCGGCCGACCTGGAATACGTTCCGTTGCCGGATGTCGTCAAGACGCAGGTGCGCCAATCTTGGGGCAGCATCCGGGACGGCGCTGGCAAGCCCGTGGCGTTCAAATAGGTAAAAGGCGGCAACTGCCATGAACATGCCCGCGCAGCTTGCGACTTCCGTGCAACGTAAGCGCCGCGCGCCTTGGGGTGACCTCGCATTTTCGGTAACGGCGCATGGCGCGGCTTGGCTCACTTTAGCGCTTCTCGCCGGCATCATCGCGTCCTTGGTGGTGGGCGCATGGCCAGCAATCCGTGAGTACGGTCCGGGCTTCATGTGGACCGCGCAGTGGGATCCGGTTGGTGACAAATATGGTGGCCTGGCGATGATCGTCGGCACCTTGGCCACGTCGTTGATTGCACTGGTAATTGCAGTGCCCGTGAGTTTTGGCATCGCCGTTTTCCTGACAGAACTCTCACCCATGTGGCTTCGGCGCCCTCTGGGCGTGGCGATCGAATTGCTCGCAGCCATACCCAGCATTGTTTATGGCATGTGGGGTCTGCTGGTCTTCGGCCCCATTCTTTCAAAATTTGTGCAGCAGCCCGCGCAGGCGCTTTTTTCTGGTGTGCCGCTTCTTGGTGAACTGGTGTCGGGTGCGCCCGTTGGCATCGGGATCTTGTCGGCCGGCATCATCCTGGCCATCATGATCATTCCGTTCATTGCGGCGGTTATGCGGGATGTTTTCGATGTGACTCCGCCGATGCTTAAAGAGTCCGCGTATGCGCTGGGCTCCACCACCTGGGAAGTCGTCTCGCGAGTTGTTCTCCCTTACACCAAGGCGGGCGTGGTGGGTGGCGTGATGTTGGGCTTGGGTCGCGCACTGGGTGAGACCATGGCAGTGACCTTTGTCATCGGAAACTTCAACCAACTCGGATCGCCTTCTCTTTTCGAAGCTGCCAGCAGCATCACTTCGGCCATTGCGAATGAGTTCGCCGAGGCCAGCCCAGGGCTTCACCAAGCATCCTTGATGTACCTCGGCCTGGTACTGTTTTTCATCACATTTGTCGTCTTGATCCTTTCCAAGCTCTTGCTTTCTCGGTTGAGTCGCAGCGAAGGGGCGCGCACATGAACACGTCAGCGCTGACCGCTTCAAGAGCAGCCCACTACCTGCGGCGAAAGCGCATGAACGTTGTTGCGCTGTCCCTGTCAATGCTGGCCATGTCGTTCGGGCTCTTTTGGCTGGCGTGGATCTTGTTCGAGACATTGCGCTTGGGTCTGGGTGGCTTGGCGTGGTCAGTGTTCACGGAAATGACACCACCGCCACAGGCCGAAGTGGGCGGATTGGCCAACGCCATATTCGGTTCGGCTCTGATGGTGACTCTGGCGACCTTGCTGGGCACGCCAATTGGCGTGCTGGCAGGTGTGTACCTGGTTGAATATGGGCAGAAAACGTGGCTTGGGTGGTGCACCGAGTTCATCAGCGACATTTTGTTGTCGGCTCCGTCCATCGTGATTGGGCTGTTCATCTACGCCATGGTCGTCGCGCAGACCAAGAGTTTTTCCGCCTATTCAGGTGTGTTCGCACTGGCATTGATCGTCATTCCAGTGGTTATTCGAACGACACAAAGCATGCTCAATTTGGTGCCCAACTCACTGCGCGAAGCGGCCTATGCTTTGGGTGCATCCAAGTGGAAGGTGATTCTTTCCATCACTCTCAAGGCGGCACGCGCTGGGGTGATTACAGGTATCTTGCTGGCTTTGGCGCGCATCGCCGGCGAGACTGCGCCACTGCTGTTCACGGCACTGAGCAATCAGTTTTGGTCCGCGGACCTCATGAGGCCGATGGCCAATCTCCCTGTCACGATCTACAAATTCGCGATGAGCCCCTACGAGAACTGGCGTGAGCTGGCGTGGACGGGTGTGTTGCTCATTACCGTCGGCGTATTGGCTTTGAACATTCTTGCCCGCATTCTGTTTCGCAAAAAAACCTGACCCACAAAGACTCAAACTTGGACATGACACTCAATTTGGCCGTCGACGCCCAACCGAAGATATCGGTTCGAGACTTAAATTTCTACTACGGCAGTTTTCATGCGTTGAAAAGTATCAACCTCGACATTCCTGAGCGCAAAGTCACGGCCTTCATCGGCCCATCTGGCTGCGGCAAGAGTACTTTGCTGCGCGTCTTCAATCGCATGTTCGAACTCTATCCAGAGCAGCATGCAAAGGGCAGTGTTCTGCTCGATGGGGAAGACGTTTTGAGCCCCAAGCTCGACGTCGCCCTCATCCGCGCCAAGATCGGCATGGTTTTTCAGCGGCCGACCCCGTTTCCAATGTCGATCTACGACAACATTGCCT
>JAYVRO010000423.1:0-14008 GCA_043776165.1 Rubrivivax sp.
TTTCGCGGTGGCCAAATCGTCGTGCCGCCGCTCTTCATTGACGTGGTGGTGCAAGCCATCGTGCGCGGTTTGATCGACAACACGCCAAGCGCCTTTGAAGCCCGCGCCGCCGAGTTTTTGTTTCGCGCGCAGCGCATCACGACACAAGACGACCACGTGCTGGCGGGCGACCGCGCCACGCTGGACATGCAAAACGAAACCCACGGTTTTGGTGATCTGGGCCGCTTGCTGGCGCAGGCCAAGGCGCCGCTCAAAGCCGTGCAAATGGAAGTGCTGAACCGTGGCAACGTCGACCGTTATTGGGCGCAAGCAGCGCTGCCCTTGGTGCCTGGTCAAGCGGCGCCGCGCTGCGATTTTTTGCTCGACCTGACGCACGAGATCAGACAAGACCTGGGCCACGGCATTCAATTCAATATGACGCACGCCGACTCGGGCCTCAAAGCCTTGGCCACCGTGCTGCGCCTGTGGGTGCGCCACTTGCTCGGCGTCGACGTGCGCATCAACCCGATGCAACGCATCGATGACGCCAACTGGCGCTGGCACGTCGGGCTGGACGCAGAAGCCAGCGCGCTCTTGAACGACCTCTACGAAGAGCGCGAGGTACCGGCCGAGCGTTCACAGCGCTTGCTGAGTTTGTTCAAGTTGGAGTTTGAACACCCCCACGAAATGCGCGCCGACGTGGCCGGCAAGCCGGTGTACCTAGGGATGATGATGAACAGCGACCGCGTGCTGCGCGTCAAGCCGCAGAACTTGCTGTTGAACCTGCCCTTGGCGGGGTTGTCGTAGTCGGCGCTAGGCCAGCACTAGGCCCAATACTTTTCGCTTAGCAAAGGATCCGTTCGGGCTGAGCTTGTCGAAGCCCCGCCAGGCACTTCGACAAGCTCAGTGCGAACGGTACAAAGTGAACAGTATTGGCACTAGGCCAGCGCCCGGCCGATCAAGATCTTCTGCACTTCGCTCGTGCCTTCGTAGATTTGGCACACACGCACGTCGCGGTAAATGCGCTCGACGGGGAAGTCGCTGACATAGCCGTAACCGCCAAAAACCTGGATCGCTGCGCTGCAGACTTTTTCTGCCATCTCACTGGCAAAGAGTTTGGCCATGGCCGCTTCTTTCAGGCAAGGCTGGCCCGCGTCTTTCAGCGCTGCAGCGTGCCAAATGAGTTGTCGCGCGGCTTCAATCTGTGTCGCAGCGTCGGCCAATTTGAACTGCACCGCTTGATGGCCAAAAATCGGCTGGCCAAAACTCTGCCGCTCTTTGCTGTAGGTCAGCGCCGCTTCAAACGCGGCACGTGCCATGCCCAGCGCTTGCGATGCGATGCCGATGCGCCCACCTTCCAGCCCCGAGAGCGCAATCCGCAAACCCATGCCTTCGTCGCCCAATAGGTTTTGCACCGGCACACGGCAGTTGTCGAACAAGATTTGCGCGGTGTCGCTGGCGTGCTGGCCCATCTTGTCTTCAATGCGCGCGACTGTGTAACCTGGAATGTTGGTCGGCACGATGAAGGCGCTGATGCCCTTCTTGCCAGCGGCCTTGTCGGTCACGGCCATGACGATGGCCACATCACCGTTCTTTCCGCTGGTGATGAACTGTTTGACGCCGTTCAGCACATAACTGTCACCGTCCAGCACGGCGGTGGTCTTCAAGCCACCGGCTTCGCTGCCCACATGCGGCTCGGTCAAACAAAACGCGCCCAGCATGTCGCCCCGCGCCAGTGGCTTCAAGAAGCGCTCCTTTTGATCGGCATTGCCGTAGGCCATGAGGATGGAACACACGGGGCAGTTGTTGACGCTGATCACCGTGCTCGTTGCGCCATCGCCTGCGGCGACTTCTTCCAAGATGAGCGCAAGCGCCAGATAGTCCAAGCCCGCGCCATCAAACGCAGTCGGCACAGCCACGCCATAACAACCGAGATGAGCCAGTCCCTTCAATTGCGCGGCTGGGAACTGGTGTGTTTTGTCCCAAGTGGCGGCGTGCGGCCTGATCTCGCTTTGCACGTAGGTACGAACGGCATCTTGCACGGCACGGTGGTCTTCGCTGAGCAGCATGATTTGTCTCGGTCTGAATCAAGGGTTGATGCTGATTTTGCGGCCCTCACCGCCGGCGCAATCAAATTGAGGAAGGCCCTTGAACTTCGCATCCGCTCGGGCGGCGTCAGAAGTGAATTTACGGTGGTATCCCATGACAACGGAGCCGAATAACGGAGCCGAATAACGGAGCCGGTCAACGAACCGAGACCACAGAGCCAGGAGTGTCCGAGAGCGCCTGAAGGTCGGCCTCGAATAACATGGGCGCTACACCCTCAGCGTAGAGACTGAACATGCAGCAGACACGCCATCGCCAAGACCGCTCCAGCCCAGGTCAGCCAGCCTACGCGGCACGGGTTGATTGGTTGGGCTGGAGGCGCTGTGTCGGCGCTGGCTCTGCGGCTTTGCTGGTGGCTTGTGGTGGTTCGGGTGCCTCGGACATCACGAAGGATCCTGCGGCGATAAAGGTCGAAATCCGACGCACTGCTTATGGTGTTCCGCACATCGTGGCCAAGGACGTGCGCAGCGCCGCGTATGGCATGGCGTATTCGTATGCCCAAGACAACCTCTGCACGGCGGCGAACCAGTTCATGACCGTGGCAGGCGAACGCTCGAAGTACCTGGGCGCGGGCGCGGGCGACGCCAATGTGCGAAGTGACTACTACCATCGCTTGATCTTCGATCAGGCTGCGATCGATAACGCTTTCACAACCGCCAGCGCGACCAGTGCGGCCGCCATCAAGGGTTATGTCGAAGGTTACAACCGCTTGTTGGCCGACGCCAAGCCGACCGACTTTGCCGTCGAATGTGCGCCCGGCGGTGTGCCGGCTGACTGGGCCAAGCGGGCTTTGACCGAGGCCGACTACAAGCGCCACTTGCTGTCGTTGGTGACGCAATCGGGCTACGGTGCGTTCCAAACTGCCATCGTTGACGCCCAGCCACCGGCGGGCGTTTTCCCGGCTGGCTCCGAACGGCCCGCCTCGCAAACCGCGAAGGTCGTGGTTGCGCGAACGCTTGCATCGGCGGCGTCAAAGGCGGCATTGCAAGGTTCGGCGATCGACTTTGCCCGTGCCATGGACGAGCGCCCCATGGGCAGCAACGGACAGGCCTTCGGCAGCGCCGTCACCGACAACGGCCGCGGCCTGCTGGTGGGCAATCCCCATTTCCCGTGGACGGGCACGCTGCGCTTTTACCAAGCCCATGTGCAGATCCCGGGGGTCTACAACGTGATGGGTGCCACCTTGGGGCCGTCGCCTTTGCCCGTCATCGGCTTCAACAACAACGTGGCCTGGACCCACACGGTGTCCACCGGTCGGCGCTTCACGCTTTTTGAGCTCAGCGTGAGCGGCGCCAACTATCTCGTTGACGGCGTGGCCAAACCGATCACATCCAAACAGGTCAGTGTGGATGTGCTGATCAATGGCGCGATCGTGAAACAGACGCGCAGCTTCTACGCCACCGAGTACGGCCCCTTGCTGGTGTCAGCCCAGCTCGGTGCCGCGTGGACCACGACCAAGGCCTTTGCGATTCGCGATGCCAACCTGAACAACGGGCGCTTTTTGGAGCAGTGGTGGGACATGGGCCGTGCCAGCGGCACCGACGAGCTGCGACAGGCGCTTGCCAAGCACATGGCTTTGCCTTGGGTCAACACCATCGCGGCCGACCGTGCGGGCAATGCGTTTTTTGCTGACTACTCGGTGGTGCCCAATGTCAATGCTGCACATTTGGTGGAATGCGCCAAGTCAGCCCAGGCGCAGGCCCTGGCCGCAGCGCGTACTTTCTTGCTGGACGGCAGCAGGGCGGCGTGCAACTGGCCGGTGGACGCTGGCGCAGCCTCGCCAGGCATCATGGCAGCTGCCAATCTGCCCAGCCTGACGCGCACAGATTACGTCAGCAACAGCAACGAAAGCGCCTGGCTCAGCCACCCGGCCCAACTGCTCACCGGCTTCAGCCCGCTGGTGGGTGATCAGGCTAAGGCCCAGTCGCTGCGCACCCGCATGGCTTTCACGCAAGTGCAGGACCGCTTGGCCGGCACCGATGGTCTGGCTGGCAACAAGGTCTCGGCCGATAACCAGGAGGCCGTGTTCTTCCAGGGCCGCCTGATGAGTGCCGAGCTCTTGCGACCTGCGTTGGTGCTGCTGTGCACGGCCACACCCAGCGCCACGGCAAGCAACGGCACGGTCGTTGATCTGGCGTCGGCCTGTGCCGCGCTTGCCGCTTGGGACGGACGCGCCCGAACGAGCAGCGTCGGCGCGGTGGTGTTCCGGGAGTTTTGGCGCCGGGCCCAGAGCACGGCGGGCCTCTACGGCACGCCGTTCAATGGCGCCACGCCAGTCACGACACCGCGTGACCCCGCCGTTGCCAATGCCACGGTGGCCGCGGCTCTACTGAAGGCCCTGGCCGATGGCGTGCTGGCCTTGAACGTGGCGGGTGTGCCCCTCAACGCCAAGCTGGGCGATGCGCAGTACGTGACACGCGACGGTGTCAAACTGCCGATCGGTGGGGGTGACGAGTTCGAAGGTATCTTCAACAAGATCACGCCACCGGGATTGAGCGCCGGCGGTTACACCAGCATCGTCTCGGGCAGCAGCTACATCCAGATCGTTTCTTTTCAGCCCGAGGGTGTGAACGCGCGAGGACTGCTCACCTACAGCCAATCGACCAACCCGGCGTCGCCTTATTTTGCTGATCAAACCAAGGTACTCAGCAGCGACAAGTTCGTCAGGTTCCCGTTCACCGAGGCCGAGATTGCAGCCGATCCGAAAGTCACGCCAGTGCTGACCTTGACGGTGCAGTAGTCGCGCAGGGCACGAGTACTTGAACCGCTTCAGGTGCGCAGCTGCGCAGCGGTCACAGGGCTCAGGGGCTCGCCGGCGCCAACTCAAGCGTTGACAGGGCGCATCTCGCCGAGAGTTTCGGCATACGCCACGGCCATCAAGACGCGCCATCCGTTGGCGCCGCGCAGCACATGGTAGCCCGTACCAAACTGCTGCAAGACTGTGCCGTCAGTGCGACGAAGCACCCAACGCAGCCGCGCGAAGGCATGGTTCGCGCCCATCGGCACGGCGTCCATCACTTCGAACTGCGCGTCGGCAAAACCGTTGCTGCGATAGGCCTCACACAGCGCGCGCATGTTCGCGCGCATGGGGGCTTCTGCGGTCCACCAAGTGAGCTGCGCCTGGGCCAGCGTCGCACCCGAGTCAGTGATGCCACTGGGGCTGTGCCACAGGTCGGCCACGGCGTCACCGTCCAGCCGGTTGAAGGCGTCGCGGTAGGTGGTGAAGAAGGCGGTGATGTCGGCGTGGGTCATGTCAAAGGGCAACTTACCAAGCCAAGGGCAAGCCGTCAAAGTTAAAGAACCCGCCGTTGTCTTGGGTAGTCAGCGCGGCCAAGGTTCGGCGTATACCTGCTGCGCTGTCAGCCACCGACAAATCGGCCCCGGCGCCGCCCATGTCGGTGCGCACCCAGCCAGGGTGCAGGGCCACGCAGATCGCGCGGCCCGACCAGGCCAGCGAGATGTCTTTCAATACCGAATTGAGCGCCGCTTTGGAGGCGCGATAGAGCCACGCCGAAGCCGCCGTGCGCAGCCCCATCGAGCCCATGCGCGACGACATCACCGCCACGCGGGCGCCGCGCGCCAAGGCGCCCTCAAGCTGCGGCAGCACGCGCATGGCGCCAAGCACGTTGGTGTGCATGACGTGGTCGAAATCGTCTTGCGTAGGTGTGTTCAGGCCGCTGTCACGTGGGCCGTACACACCAGCGTTGACGGTCACCACGTCAAAAGCCTGGCCGCCGATTTGCGAAGCCAGGCCAGCGGCGCTTGAAGCGCGAGTCACGTCAAGTTGCAACGCCGTCGCGCCGAGTTCACGCAGACGCTGCAAGCCGGCCTCTTCACGCGCTGTGGCGGTGACCTTGCTGCCTGTTTGCAGGTACTGCGTCGCCAGTTCCAGGCCAATGCCGCGCGACGCGCCGATGAGGAGGATGTGCATGGCTGCTAGACGATCCGGCTGCCACCGCGTCCCACCCAGTATTTTTCGCGCAACGGTTTTTTGTACAGCTTGCCCGTGGGCAGGCGCGGCAGGGCGTCGGTGAAATCCACGCTGCGCGGGCACTTCATGGTGGCCAGATGTTCGCGGCAAAAGGCGATCAGGGTTTGTGCAAACGCTTCGTCGGCCAGCACGCCTTGCAGGGGCTGCACAACGGCTTTCACCTCTTCGCCCAGATCGTCATTGGGCACACCAAAAACGGCTGCGTCGGCGACCAACGGGTGGGTGATGAGCAGGTTTTCGCACTCCTGTGGGTAGATGTTCACGCCACCCGAAATGATCATGAACGTGCTGCGGTCGGTGAGGTGCACAAAACCATCGGCGTCGACATAACCCACATCACCCACGGTGCTCATCTCGCCGTCGGCCGAGCGTGTGGCTTGTGTGCGTTCAGGGTCATTGAAGTAGACAAAAGGGCTGGCGGTCTTGAACCACAGCTCGCCGCTTTGGCCTTGAGGCACGGGCTGCATATGCTCGTCGAGCACATGCAAATCGCCCAACAGAACTTTGCCCACGGTGCCTTTGTGCGCCAGCCATTCGGCCGTGTTGCAGGCGGTGAACCCCAGCCCTTCGGTGGCGCCGTAGTACTCGTGGATGATCGGTCCCCACCAGTCAATCATCTGCTCTTTGACGGGCACCGGGCAAGGTGCTGCGGCATGCACCGCAATGACCATCGACGACAGGTCGTAGCGCTGGCGCACATCGGCCGGCAGCTTGAGCATGCGGCTGAACATGGTGGGCACGAGCTGCGTGTGCGTGATGCGATAACGCTCCACCAATTGCAGATAGTGCTCGGGATCGAAGTGTTCCATGATGACCACGGTGCCACCATTGCGGATGGTCAGCGCGGCGTTGGCCTGGGGGGCCGAGTGGTACAGCGGCGCGGGCGACAAATAGACCATGCCGTCACAGCATTGCCAGAGCTTGTTGAGAAAATGAAATAGCGCCAGGGGCTGCGAGGGTGGGTTCTCGGGCAAGGGCCGCAAGATCCCCTTGGGCCGGCCCGTCGTGCCCGAGGAATAGAGCATGGCAGCACCCAGGCATTCGTCGGCAATGGGCGTGCTCGGGTAAGCGGCCACGGCTTGTTCGAAGTCGACCACGCGCGGGTCGTCCAGCGCCGCGATGGCCGCGCCGCCGTCGCTGTTTTCGCCGCTGTTGCCATCCACCACCAGGCAACGTTTGATGCGCGGGCACAAGGCCAGTGCGGCCATGGCGATCGGCAATTTGACAATCGAGGTGATGAGCAACTGCGACTCGCTGTTGTTCACGATGTAGGCCACCTCGTCAGCTGTCAAATAGCTGTTGATGCAGGTGTAGTACAGGCCCGAGCGTTCACCGGCGCCATTGCATTCCAGATAGCGGTGGTTGTTCTCCATGAAGACGGCGTAGTGGTCCAGCCGCCGCAATCCCTCAGCGCGCAGCAAATGCGCCAAGCGGTTGGTGCGACGCTCAAATTCAGCATGCGTGATCGTCTCGCCGGTGCTGGCCATGATGAATGCGGCACGCTCGGGGTGATGCTGATGGGTTTGTGCTGCGTACATCGTCCGTTCCTTGTTTGATAAATCAGTTTTTGACGTTAGACGTTCACGACCAGGCAACTACCAAGCCAACTACCAGGCCAACGCCAGGATCTCGCGCACGTCGTTCACACTGCGAATGGGCCGCGGGTTGGCCAGGACGGGCGGGAACTTCAAGGCGGCTTGCGCCACGGCTTCCAACTGATCTTCACGCAGGCCCACATCGCGTAATGTGGTGGGTTGACCCAACTGGCGGATGAGTTCTGCGATCAGTTCGGCAGCAGGTTGATCGGGCTGGCCCATGGCGGCAGACAGCGCTTGTTGACGTTTGACAATGGCGGCGTCACCGCCCGCTGCGTTCCAGCGCATGACCGCAGGCAACATCACGCAAGAGGTGTGGCCATGCGCCACGTCAAAACCAGCACCCAGGGCGTAGCCGATGCCATGGCTGGCGCCGGTTTGCACACCCGCCGCCAGGGCGGCCACGGCCTGCCACATACCGAACTGCGCTTCCATGCGGGGCTGTAAATCATGCGGCTGGGCGTGAATGGCGGGCAGCGCCTGGGCCAGCAGCGTCAAGCCTTGCAAGGACAGTGCCTCGGTGGCTGGTGTGGCCATCGGTGAACACCAGCATTCCACGGCGTGGTCCACCGAGCGGATGGCGGTGGAAAAAAGTAGATCGAGCGGTGTGTGCAGCGTGGCGCCGGGGTCGAGGATGGCGGTGCGCGGCACCATCAGGCGGTGCGCGAAGCGCTGTTTGCTACGGGTCACGCCATCGGTATGGATGCCCGTGATGCCCGCCATGGCGGTGAATTCGGGTGCCGACAAAGTGGTGGATACCGAGAGCATGCGGATCGCGTCAACCGGGGGCGTGATGGGTCGCGCCACACTGGCTTCAGCGCCATCGCGGTACGGCTCCATGCCCGCAGCGTTGGTGATGTCATGCCACAAACAAAGCTGCACCGCCTTGGCCGCGTCGATGGCTGAGCCGCCGCCCACGCCCACCAACAGGTCAGCGCCCGCAGCGCGCGCGGCCATCGCTGCGGCCACCACGTCTTCACGCGGGCTGTGTGCGCGCACGGCGGCGAAGGTTCCGGCATGGCACTCGCCCAGCGCTTGCGCCACAAGCTGCAAGGGGCCATCAGTCAGTGAGCCCAGGCTGCGCCCTGAGATCAAAAACACCCGCTGAGCGCCCAGGCGCTTGGACTCGCGCAGCACGGCCTGGCCAGCAGGCACACCGTGGATGACGAACTCTTGTGCTGGGATGGCAAAGGTGCCGGCGCGCAGGCCGTCGTAATGGGCTTTGTTGGGGTCGCTCATGCCGTTTGACTGAAAGATTGCTTGATGCCCAGAGTGTGCCCAGAACAAGCCGACGCGTCATTGGGAGTGTCCATGGGTTGCAGCGCGAAACGAAGGCTTAGAGTGCAGTGCATGAATGCCATGCAACCCATCACCGGCCCGGCCATAACTTTCGCGCCGCACAGCCGTTACCCCGATCCGGCCGTGGAGATCCTGCATGAAAGTTTTGCCAAATACCGCGTCTACAGCAGCAGCGTTGAGCAGCTCGCCACGGGTTGCCGCTGGAGCGAAGGCCCGCAGTGGTTTGGCGACCACCGCTGCTTGTTGTGGAGCGACATTCCCAACAACCGCATCTTGCGTTGGGACGACCAGAGTGGGCAGGTGACAACCTTCCGCGCGCCATCACAACATGCCAATGGCTTGGCGCGTGATCCTCAAGGCCGCTTGCTGGCCTGCGAACACCTAACGCGGCGCGTGACGCGCACCGAGCACGACGGCAGCGTCACCGTGCTGGCAGATCGCTTTGAGGGCAAACGGCTCAATTCACCCAACGACATCGTGTGCCAACGCACCGGCCCGGGTGTGGGCGAGGGTGCGGGTGCAGTGTGGTTCACCGACCCGCCCTTTGGCATCCACGGTTGGTGGGAAGGTGAGCCTGCCGTTCCCGAGTTGCCGCAGGCGGTGTACCGCGTTGACGCCGCCACGGGCCGTGTGGATGGCATGCTGGACGACCTGGCAGGCCCCAACGGCCTGGCCTTTTCGCCCGACGAAAAAATGTTGTACGTGGTGGAAAGCCGCGCTGCGCCGAGCCGTCTGATCTGGGCCTATGACGTGGCGCCCAGCGGTGCGCTGTCCAACAAGCGCCTGTACATCGACGCCGACGGCGCGGGCGCGCTCGATGGCATGGCCATCGACGCTGATGGCAACGCTTGGTGCGGCTGGGGCAGTGACGGCCGCGTAGGAGGGTCGTCAGCGTCCTCAGAAGACCTTGACGGCGTGCGCGTATTCAACCGTGAGGGCCGCGCGATAGGCCACATCCACTTGCCAGAACGTTGCGCCAACCTGTGCTTTGGCGGCGCGCGACGCAACCGTCTGTTCATGGCGGCCAGCCACTCGCTTTACGCGCTGTACGTCAACGTGCAAGGCGCTGCCTGAGGCTCCGAGTGAATGCGCCGGTGACCATCTGCATGCACCCGGCCGACAACGTGGCCATCGTCGCCAACGACGGGGGCTTGCCTGCGGGCACGGTGCTACCCGGTGCGCCTACGCTGCTCGACAAAGTGCCGCAAGGCCACAAAGTGGCGCTCACCAATATCGCACAAGGCGCCGAAGTGCGCCGCTACAACGTGAGCATTGGCCGCGCCAAACAAGACATAGCGGCCGGTCGCTGGGTGCACGAACGTTTGCTGGACATGCCCAGCGCGCGCGCCTTGAGCGGCCTGCCCATGTCAACCGTTAAGGCGCCTGTGTTGCCAGCGCTGCCGGGCCACACGTTCGAGGGCTACCGCAACGCTGACGGCAGCGTGGGCACACGCAACATCCTGGCCATCACCACCACAGTGCAGTGCGTGGCGGGTGTGGTGGACTTTGCGGTGCAGCGCATCAAGGCCCTGCTGCTGCCGCACTACCCGCAGGTGGACGACGTGGTGGGCCTGGAGCACAGTTACGGCTGCGGCGTGGCGATTGACGCGCCGGGCGCCGAGATCCCCATCCGCACCTTGCGCCACATCAGCCTGAACCCCAACTTTGGCGGCGAAGTGATGGTGGTGAGCCTGGGCTGCGAGAAATTGCCGCCGCAACGTTTGATGCCGCCGGGCAGCATCGCCATCAACGACCAGCGTGGTGAAGCGCTCGACACCGTGTGCCTGCAAGACGCAGGGCACCTGGGTTTCATGAGCATGGTCGACTCGATTGTTAACCGCGCAACTGTGCACCTGGAAAGGCTGAACCAGCGGCGACGTGAAACCGTGCCCGCCAGCGCCTTGGTGGTGGGTGTGCAGTGTGGTGGCAGCGATGCGTTTTCAGGCGTCAGCGCCAATCCGGCAGTGGGTTTTGCGGCCGACCTTTTGGTGCGTGCCGGTGCCACGATCATGTTCAGTGAAAACACGGAAGTGCGCGACGCGGTGGAGCAGCTCACGTCACGTGCCGCGACGCCTGAGGTGGCCAGCGCCATCGTGCGTGAACTGGGTTGGTACGACGCCTACTTGGAGCGCGGCAAAGTTGACCGCAGTGCCAACACCACGCCGGGCAACAAGGCAGGCGGCTTGTCCAACATCGTTGAAAAGGCCATGGGCTCGATCGTCAAGAGCGGCACTTCCGCGATCTGCCATGTACTGCCCCCGGGCGAAAAACTGCGCGCCGATCAAAAGGGTTTGATCTACGCCGCCACGCCTGCCAGCGACTTCATCTGCGGCACCTTGCAACTGGCCGCAGGCATGAACCTGCACATCTTCACTACCGGGCGCGGTACGCCCTACGGCCTGGCCGCTTGCCCGGTGATCAAGGTGGCCACGCGCACCGACCTCGCGCGGCGTTGGCACGATTTGATGGACGTCAACGCGGGCCGCATCACTGAGGGCCAAGCCAGCATTGAAGACATCGGCTGGGAACTCTTCCACCTGATGCTGGAGGTGGCCTCGGGCCGCAAGACCTGGGCCGAGCACTGGCAGTTGCACAACGCGCTGGTGCTGTTCAACCCGGCGCCAGTGACTTGACGGTGTTGTGTGCGGTGATGCCTGCGCTATCAGGTGCGCTGTAGGTTGCGCTGTAGGGTGCGCTATCGGGTGCGCTATCGGGTGCGCCCTTGAGAGTCATCACCCGACCTGACTTTGCGGCCTCATTTCCCGGCTGCAAGCGCACGCAAATCATCTTCCCATTGCTTGAACTGCTTGCGCGCAGCCACGCGTTGGGTAGTGGACGTGCTGTTGTGTATTTCGGCGCTGACGCGGCAGTTGGTTTCGACCTGGCGCTGCTGCGCGCCGCGGTAAACGGGGTCGGGCGAGTGTTCGGTGTGCTCCACCAATTGCTGCAAGCCGGCCAGCGCTGTGGCGCGGTCCGGTGGCTGCGCGAGCCAGCCGCGCAGCACGGTCAGGCTGGCTCTTTGGCGCTGTTCGCGCTCGGCCAAATGGGCCTGGGCACTGAAGCTGCTGTTGGTGGCGGCAGCTTCCAGGATGCGCCGCTGCGGCTCTTCAACACTGCCGTAAATCCGCTCGGTGTTCTCAAGGCTGCGTTTCATGCGCTGTTTGAGCCGATCGGCAGCGTCGCCGCCCATGCGCTCCTTGCGGAAGTCCTCGTTGCCCTTGTTCAGCCGTTGCTCGAGATGCGCCACTTGGGCCGGGCCGATGGTGGGTACGAGCTCGGCGGACGCCGCAATGGCCTGGTCAATGGCGGGTTGCGCCAATGCGCGCGCCTGCGTGTACCAGGCGCACACCTGAGCGGCTGTGAGTGGCTCAGTCATCTGTTTACCCACACCGGCCACAAACGCGGCGTAGTCTGACAACTGTGTTTTGCGGTGCCATGCCAGCAGTTGCGCCAGCGCTTCTTTGGCGCGCGGCGTGTGTTCGCTGCTGAAGTCGACGTAGCCATCCAACCACCACCATGCCAACTGTGGCGCATTGTTGTAGGCCAAACGTGTGGCACTGCACGCGGCCAACAGCACCACGGTGCCGATAATTGCGCACAGTTTTATGCGTCGCACGAGCGGGGTATTGAAGCGGTTAACAAAGGACATGAGCATGGCTTTGAATGTGGTGGTCATGGCGGCGGGCAAAGGCACGCGCATGAAGTCGGCGTTGCCAAAAGTTTTGCACCGGGTGGGCGGGCGCAGTTTATTGCAGCATGTGCTGGACTGTGCTGCTGTGCTGCAGCCCACGCAAACCGTGGTCATTACCGGACACGGCGCAGAGGAGGTGGAAACCTCTTGCCAGGTTTGGACCAGCGGCCAAGGCGCGTGTTTTGTGCGCCAGTTGCCGCAGCTCGGCACGGGCCACGCGATCCAGCAAGTCGTGCCTGTGTTGAACATGGACACCGCCATCACCCTGATCTTGAACGGTGACGTGCCACTCATCAGCAGCGCCACGGCCCAGGCTTTGGTAGACGCCTGCGCTGGCAAGAAGCTGGCCTTGTTGACCATTGAGTTGAGTGACGCCACAGACTATGGCCGCATCATGCGCAACAGCAGCGGCGGCATTGAAGGCATCGTTGAACACAAAGATGCCACCGCGGCACAGCGTGCCGTGCGCGAGATCTACAGCGGCATCATGGCCGCGCCCACGGCGCTTCTGGCCCAGTGGGTGATGGCCTTGAAAAACGACAACGTGCAGGGCGAGTTCTACCTGACCGACATCGTGGCCATGGCCGTGGCCCAGGGCGTGAGCGTGGTGGGCGTTTTGGCGCCAAGCGAGACCGAGGTGTTGGGTGTCAACAGCCCGCATCAGCTGTCCGAGTTGGAGCGCCTTTTCCAGCGCGCGCAAGCCAACACCTTGATGGACGCAGGCGTGCGTTTGGCCGACCCCGCGCGGCTGGACGTGCGCGGCACATTGCAATGCGGCCAAGATGTCGAGATCGATGTGGGCTGCATTTTTGAAGGCAGCGTGAGGCTGGGTGACCAGGTGCGCGTTGGTGCGCACTGCGTGATCCGTGACGCGCAGATTGCCGCTGGGGCCGTCATCCACCCTTTCACGCACATCGATGGCGCGAGCGTGGGCGCGGGCGCGCTGATCGGCCCTTTTGCCCGCCTGCGCCCCGGCGCCGAGTTGGGCGAAGAGGTCCACATCGGCAACTTTGTTGAAGTCAAAAACTCCACCCTGGCCAAAGGTGCGAAGGCCAACCACCTGGCCTATTTGGGCGACGCCACGGTGGGCGAGCGCGTGAACTACGGCGCGGGCTCGATCACCGCCAACTACGACGGCGCCAACAAGCACCGCACAGTGATTGGCGCTGACGTCCACGTGGGCTCGAACTGCGTGCTGGTGGCGCCGTTGACCCTGGGCGCGGGCGTGACCATTGGCGGCGGCTCCACCATCAGCAAAGACGTGCCAGCGGGACAACTGGCCGTGGCCCGCGCCAAGACGGTGGTGAAGGCGGGCTGGCAGCGGCCCCAAAAAGCGAAGAAGTAGGG
>JAYVRO010000424.1:0-3934 GCA_043776165.1 Rubrivivax sp.
ATGCCCACCACCAGGCAAGGCCCTGGCCCAATGCGCTGGCTCAGTCGATGCCCCCACAGACTTGCCAACACGCTGCCTATGCCTGTGCCCACGAAGCACAGGCCGACTTGCTGCTCGGTCAAACCCAGGGTGCGGGTGGCCACCAGGATCTGCACCACCATGGCTGCGTGATGGCACATTTGCCACAGCCCCACCAGCACCGCCAGCGTCAAGAGCAAACGGTTGGTGATGATGAAGCGCACACCGGTTTTCAGGTCGACCCAGAAACTGACATCGGTTCGCGGTGCCACATGTTCGTGCAGAGGTATGCCGCGCAAGATAAGGGCCGAGGCGATGAGCATCACGGCGTCCACCAAACACGCCAAGGGTGCGCCCACGAGCTTGATGAGAAAGCCCGCAAAACCTGGGCCCGCGACTTCGGCCCCTGACTGCGCCAAGGCATTCTTGGCATGCGCTTCAACCAGGCGCTCACGAGGTACCGCCTGTGTCAACACAACCTGCGCGGCGGTGCCCGACACGGCGTGCACCAGGCCCACGATGAACTCCAGCACATAGAGCCAATTCATCGTCAACCAGCCCATCCACCATGCCAGCGGCACCGTGGCCAAGGCCAGCCCCAGCAAAGTCTCACCACCAACGTACACCGGCAATTTGCGCACGCGGTCCAACCACACGCCGGCAGGCAGTGAAAAAAGCAGGAAAGGTAGCAAGGCTGCAAAGGTGAGAAGACCCATTTGCGTGGGCGTGGCGTGCAAGAGCACGGCCGCCGTGAGCGGCAACGCCAGCATGCTGATCTGCCCACCAAAACTGCTGAGCAAGGTCGACAGCCACAAACGTCGGAACGGCCTGTCACGCAACAGGTCGTTGGGGGCCAGGGCGAAGGGTGGCGTCAATGGCTTGAGGGCGCTGAGCAAGGTTCGCAGGTTCGTCAGTTGCAAGCCATCAAGTTAACAATTCACTTGATCAAAGGCCCGGCGACATGTCAAGAGCGGTAGTCCGCGTTGATGCTCACATAGTCGTGCGACAGATCGCAAGTCCACACCGTGGCGCTCGCTGGGCCGCGATGCAGGTGCACACGAACAGTGATTTCACTCTGCTTCATCACACGCTGGCCGTCTTCTTCGCGGTAGCTGTCCAGCCGCCCACCCTGGCGCACCACGGGCACGTCGCCGAGCTGCATGTCAATGAGGTTCTGGTCCAGGTCATCAATGCCCGCATAGCCCACCGCCGCAAGGATGCGGCCCAAATTGGGATCACTGGCAAAAAACGCCGTCTTGACCAAAGGTGAATGCGCAATGGCGTAGGCCGCTTTGCGGCATTCGTCAACATTGCGCCCACCGTCGATCTGCAAGGTGATGAACTTGGTGGCACCCTCGCCATCGCGCACGATGGCTTGAGCGAGCTCACGAGAAACGTCGTTCACCGCTTGCTGCAGCAACTGCCCGCTGGCGGACAAGAGCGATTCAATGCGCGCGTGCCCCGCTTGCTGTGTGGCCATCACGATGAAGGAGTCGTTCGTGCTGGTATCACCATCGATGCTGATGCAGTTGAAGGAGTGATCGGCGGCTTCGCTCACCAGGCCCTGAATGAGCTCAGGAGCCAGCACAGCATCAGTAGCGACAAAGCCCAACATGGTGGCCATGTTGGGGCGAATCATCCCGGCGCCTTTGCTGATACCAGTGATCGTCACCGTGCGACCATCGATCTGGATTTGTCGAGACACTGCCTTGGGCAAAGTGTCGGTGGTCATGATGCCTTGTGCGCCGTCCAACCACGCGTCGCTGCGAAAATCTGAGATCGCTGCGGGCAAACCGGCCACGATGCGCTCAACAGGCAACGTTTCCATGATGACGCCCGTCGAAAATGGCAGCACTTGACTGGCGCTAACGCCGAGCAACTGGGACAGGCTTGCGCAGCATTGCCGCGCGCGCAGCAGGCCATCGGCACCAGTGCCCGCGTTGGCGTTCCCGGTGTTCACCAACAAGGCTCGAATGCCGTCACCAAGCGCCAAGTGTTCCCGGCACAGCTGCACCGGCGCAGCGCAAAAGCGGTTCTGCGTGAAGACCCCAGCCACCGCCGAGCCCGGCGCCAGCTCAAACACCACCAAGTCACGTCGATTGGGTTTACGCACACTGGCCATGGCCACACCGATGCGCAGACCCGGCACGGGATGGAGTTCAGAAGCAACGGGCATTCTTAGATTGACAGGCATGGTTCACGCAGCTGTACCAGCAAGACACACGCGCCCGGAGGCGCGTGCTGGTTGGACTCTTGGCGAGCCAAATAGTGGTGGTGGTGGGGCAGAGACCCGCGCCAAACTCCGCCAACTGAGCGCTTTACAATCGGCCCACAACGCTGCGGAAAGGTGCGGAAACAGCCGCCAACGTGGTAGATAGTAGCAGTTCAACCCCCATGACGCCGCTTGTCATGACCGCCCGGAAGGTTGCCAGTTCGATTCCGTATTTGCCTATCGAACCGGCGTCCGCAAAGAAGGCCAATCGGTCCAGGTCCAGTTTCTAGTGACGCCCAGAATCGCGCCCGATCCAAACGCGCGGCAGGGCCAGCATGGTCTTTCTTGTCATCACCTCTGCGGTGCTGGTCAAGACGCGCTTCTGGCAGCGTTGGGCCGCGCTCGGTTCTGCACCGCTGAATGAGCGGCAGGTGAAGCTGGTCAACCGGCTGCTCGATGGCTTCGACGGCAAGCTCATCAGCAGCAAGTGGGCCGCAATAGCCAAGTGTTCGCCCGACACGGCCCTGCGCGACATCACGGATCTGCTGGCCCGTGGCGTCCTACGGAAATCGGACGCCGGTGGCCGCAGCACCAGCTACGAGCTCGACAACACATCAAAGTAGGACGACCCTCGAGGAATGGCCTTGGCTTGCTGGCAGAACAGGGCCTTCATGGACTCCCGCCAACACATTCGCAAGGAGACCACATTGGAAGTCATCCACTTCAATCAGCGCCAACTCGCAGCCCGTCGGGACATCAGCGAGGCAACTCTTGAACGCTGGCGCAATATGTACCTCGGTGGTCCACTGCCGACACAACTGCTGCGCGTGACGCCGCAGCTGGTGGACCTGTCTGGTGCCACGCTGACGCTGTTGGACCCCAAGGGACGGAATCGCCATGCCAACCCTCCCCGGCATGTTCTGCCCATCCGTGAAGACTTGATGCCGGTGGTCCGCAGGCGCTTGGCTCAGACGAGCAGGCCCTGTTGGCCGCGGAAGAATTCGAACGCGGGCCGCTTTCAGGGCCGAGGGCAGCGAGAAAGTCGAACTTGACTCGAGTCCTCAGCGCTCCGATGCTGATTGCGTCGCCTGAGTCGATTCCTTGCGCGCGCCTTCGAAGCGGTCACGAATCTCGGCAATGCGCTCCAGGCTGGACATCAAAGGACGTCAAGGAAGGTTTGGACGCGCTGAATGTGCTTCGTCATGCACATGGCCGAAGTGTGTTGCTGGGCGGTGCCCATGCGGCTATCGATCGAGGCGGTGGTGATCGCCCCTAGGACGGAGCCGGCCGCATTGCGGATTGCCATCCCCATCCCGATGACGCCCGGCGCGCTGTAGTGCCCGATGACAGCGTACCCGCGGCGCTGCGCTGCGCGGGTGACGGCGCGTAACGTCGACTCGCTCAGGCCGCCGTAACCGCCGAGGCGCTTCACGTTCGCACGCATGCATTCGTTTTGCTCGGCAACCGGCAGCGTCGCCAAGATGGCGAGACCGCCTGCGCCCACTCCCAAAGGGTTCCTGACGCCAACGTTCACTGTCAGCACCTGGACTGGATAGCTTCCAATCGCACGGGCAAGGCAGATTGATTCGTATCCGACGCGACCAAGGAGGAACGCGCTGTTTCCCGTCTCATCCGAAATGGCTCTCCACAAGACCAAGGACTTCGATCCCGGCAGCATCAGCGACCTCGTCGAGGAATTCGCCA
>JAYVRO010000425.1:0-3931 GCA_043776165.1 Rubrivivax sp.
CGCGACGCATAGTTCAGTCGGAAGTCCTCCTGGTCGACATCGGGCGCCGCAAAGATGATTTCACGCAGGGCGCGGCGTTTGCCAGGTTGGTCTTCAAACAACTGCGACAAGCCTTCGACCAGAACACGATTGCCCATGCTGTGGGCAATCACGTACACCGGCCCCGAAGGCAACAGCGAGGCCAGTTCGCCCATCACCGTCGCCGCAGCGTGGCGCGAATTGCGCGCGTCACGACCGTCAGCGAAGTAGCGCACCACCGAGGCGTCTGACGGCCACGAGAAGAACACCGTGGGCCCCGGGAAAGCCAGGTCGTAAGCCAACTGCGCCGAGCGCTGCGCGGCCGATGCAAAACTGACATTAAAGCCGTGTATGAAGAGCAATGCACCGGGTCGCTCAAACTGGGTGGCACGCTTTTGCAGCTCAGCGCGCCAAGCTTCGAGCGTGAGCGGCGTCAACGTGGCGGCAACTTCAAAGTCATTCAAGCTGGTGGCCTTTTCAATCTTCACCAGGGCCGCGCTGCGCAGGTCGCGCATGGTGTCCTGGTGCAGCACAGCCACCTCGATGGCGCCCCAAGACATGTCGTCGCTGCGAAGGCTGCTGAAGGCCGTGGCGGTGGCGGTGGCCAGGTCCGGCGCACGCTGGCGGTTCGTGGCGTAGAAGATGCGAAGCCACTGTTTGCGCTGTTCTTCGACAGTTTTGGAAAGGTCCAGGCGCTGCAATGCACGGCGCGCGATGTCGGCCACCCCCGTGAAGTCCGCTGCGCCACGACTGAGCTCAAGTTGCGCCAGTTCGACATCGGCCTGGCTCACCTGGGCCGACAGCGCCAACTCATCACCCAGACTCGCTGCGCATTGGTCGGCGTCATAGGTCTCCACGGTGACTTGGTCAGCGCGGTCTTTCCAGACCGTGGCGCGAATGAGTTGTGCTGCAAAGGGCTTGACGAGATCGGCATCAAGCGCGGCACCGTCGAGCGTGAGCTTGACGCGCAAGGTCTGGGAAAACGGCGGGTTAAGGCCAACGCCGCGTGCGCACAGGTCCCAATTGGCGGCCTGCGCCAAGCTGGCCAGCAGGCCCGTGATGAGGGCGATCGCGATACGAAACACGGGTGACATGGTGCGCCTCCAAACGATCAAAGCCAGTTGCCCATGAGCACAAACGGTGCCCAGTAGTAGGGCTGGCGCAGGTCGATGGCCGGGTTGGCGGCCCGCACCGTGCCGCGCAGCAGTGCCAGTTGCGCGGCTTGCAGCGCGGCGGCCTTGGACATTTTGCGTTCCTCGCCGCGTGCCGCGTAAAAGACCTGCATCCAAGCGGCAGTGCCTTCGTCTTGCACCGACCACAGTGTGCCAATCACGGCGCGCGCACCGCGCCGCAGCAGCAAGGTGCCAAAACCTTCGAGTTCACGACCGCTGGCCTGGGCATTGAGCTCGGTGGCACAAGCCGACAAGGTGACCAAGTCAACATGGCGCAACGACAAATTGGAGGCGCCCGTCAGCTCCGAGACCCGGAACTCTTCGTTCCCCCCGAGCAGCAAAAAGGAGTTGTTCCAGTCGCCTGTCAGGGCCTTGAAGTGGGACGCCACGTGCACCACGGTGTCGCGCGGTGCCGGCAGCCCCAGGCGCTGAAAAACGCCTTGCCAGGCAGCCCGTGTGAACTGGGCGTCAAGCAGACCCCGCCCCGGCAACAGGCCCTGCGGGTTGTCGGCGTCGCGCACCAAGGCATGCACCTCTTGGCGGGCACCGGGCAGCGCGCCCAGGTTGTGCGCAGGCAGGGCCAGGGTGCTGCCAAACGCAGCAACGCTCCAACGCCGGGGCTCGGCCAGCAACTGATCCATGGCCGATGTAACGAGTTGCCCGAGCCGCACTTTTTCGACCATGTGTTTGCCCTGTGCGTCGATCAACGTGGCAAAGGGCAAGTAGCGCAACTCGTCAGTCAAGAACAGCATCCACATTTCAGGGGCTGTGCCTGCGCGCGCCAGTTCGCGATCAATGGGCTCGACGATCAGCGCGTGCAGCGCACGGGCGGCGGGCCCGTAGTCGAGCCGTTTGTCGATGGCGCTGCGCAAGGCTGCGATCAAGGGCGTGAGCGTGACCATGCCCACGGGCAACTGGATGGTGCGCGCGCCAAATGCACCGGCGATGAGCACGGTGGTCACGCGCTCTTCGGGTACGTACAACAGCATCGCAGAGTTCTCGCCCAAGGGGTGGGCCGACAACGCTGCGGCCTTGGCGGCGAGCTCAAGCTGTTGCAGCACGGGTGTGACAGCGACCGCACCGCGCACGCGCAGCCGGTCGTCGAGCCCCGCCAGCGTGGCTGTTTGGCGGTTGAGCAAGTCATCCTCACGTTCTTGTAGATCGCGCAAAGCCAAGTCTGACAAGGTCGAGCGCCCGCGCGCGTGCTCCTCCAGGCGCCGATAGATCTGCGCCAAAGCGCCGGCGCTGGTGTCAAGTTCATCGAGCATGGCCTGCTCGGCCGGCTTCAAGGCCACTGAGGCACTGGCCGCACTGCCTGCACTGGCGTCGCCGCGCGTGTAGTCGCTGAACTCCGCCTCTTTCAGAGCGAAGAGCACCTGTTCGCCTTCGAGCAAACGGCCCTGCTCAAAGAGCAGCCGGGCCAACAACTTGTAGGGTTCAGCCAAGCGGCGCGCGACCGCACCGCGGCCTTCGCGGTCGAGGCTGATAACACCCGCGCGCAACTGCTGGCTCAGGTTCACCGCGAGCTTGAGGTGCACGATGGCCAGCGCGGGTTGCTGTTGCGCGAGCGCCAGCTTGCCCAAACTGAACAAAACCTCGCGTTCGTCGTCGCGCGCGGCCAATTGCCGTGCGATGGCCAGGCTCTCGATGTAGAGGCGCGCTGCGCTGGCGTGTTCACCCAAGGTCACGCGCGCGCTGCCCAGGCTCTCAAGCGTGCGCCCGAGCTCAAGCCGCGCGTTGGCAGTGCGTTGCAAGGCCACCGCCTCTTGCAGCAGCGGCACGGCCTCAGCAGCACGCTGCAAACGCACCAGTGAGTAGCCTGCGCCATTCAGCGCCATGGCACGCTCTGTGGCACGCTCGGAGGCAAGCGGTGCTGGCAACAAGGCCATGGCTTGTTGACTCAAACGCAGCGCCATTTCAGGCTCGCCGAGCTCAAGAAAAACGAAGGCTTGGTTGCGCAGCGCTTCGCCGAGGCCCGACAGGTCGCCACTCGCTTGACTGAGTTCGGCGCTGCGGCGCAGGGCCACAAGCGCGGGTTCGTACTGACCCAACAAAGCCCGCACGACACCCACCGATGACATCCAACGGCCTTGATCGTGCGCCGACAAGCCGACCCCGGCGACCGCGCCCGTTGGCGCTTCGGCTGTTGCCAATGTAGTGAGCTCATCAAGCAGCGCGCTGGCCCGGCCCCATTCGCCCAGTCGCGTTTCCAGCAAAGCCGTGTTGATGAGGGTGCGCATCTCGCCTGCAACGTCTTGCGCAAGGCGCCGCTGGGCACGGGCTTCGACATACAAGGCGCGCGCTTCCAATGGGCTGTTGCCTGCGGCCGTGGCATCGGCCAAGGCGTGCAGCACAGCGCCCAGGGCCATCGCGTTGTTGCCCAGGCCGCGCTGCAACTCAAGCGAGCTGCGCAGAACAGCAACCGCTTCTGGCAAACGCCGCAACGCCATCAACGCGCGGCCTTGCCTGTAGCGCAGCTCGGCCACCAAGGCCGCTGAGCGCGGTTCACGCAGGGCTTCTTCGGCATCGCGCCACGCAGTCAACGCTCGGCCGAATTCGCCTCGGTCAAAAGCCGCACTGCCGCGGTCGGCTTCGCGTTCTGCGAAGCTGTCACTGGCACCGGCGAAGCTGGGCTGCACGGCCGCTGTCGGGCCCCGCGACGACAGGCCGGATGCGACGCAGATTTGGCGACGCAGAGGGCTGTCAGGGCCGGACTGCGCATCGCTTTCAGCATCGGTCTG
>JAYVRO010000426.1:0-3922 GCA_043776165.1 Rubrivivax sp.
GTTGAAGAGCGTGAAGGCGGCTTGCTGGGCTGCAGCATCGAGCGCGTCGCAGTCGTCAATCACAACCAGCGCCCAGCTAGGCGACACCGTCCAAGGCAACGCGTCACTCGCTGCGAACCAACCGAGCTGCAAGCCGGCTGCATGGGCGCGCTCGGCCATGGCGCGCAAGAGATGGGTTTTGCCGCTGCCTGTTTCGCCCCACAGGTAGACGGGGGCTTGCGGCCACTTCAGCTCGCGCAGATGAGCTACCACGGCCGCGTTGTCGGCTTCGATAAAAGTGTCAAAACTGGGTCGACTGCCGAGCGTCAGCGGCAATGGAATTTGCTTCATCAACGGCGCCTCAATGCAAGCCAGCACTGCCGCGCTCCTGCGCATCACGCAAACGCTGCTGCACAGCGGCGGCATCGGCAGCATGGGGGCGGTGCAGCAAATAGGCAGCGAAATCGACGGCGGCGGCTAGCCATTGGCACAGTTCGGCTTTGAGCAACCCGCGGTCACGCACTTCTTCCCAAGCTTCGGGCAACAGCACGACCAGCCTTTCTTGAACCGCCAGGAGACGCGGCCAATCACACTGGCTGCGATGAATTTCCTTCAAGTTGCGAAGCAGGCGTGCCAGCACTTCGCGCGGCGGCGCGTCTTGCAAATACAGGCTCAAGGGAGCGTCTCTGTCGTCGGCCACGCCGCGATGTTGGCGATGTTGGCGGAAAGGCGCCAAGCGCTCATCGAGTTCGTCGCGCGACAGAGATTGCCCGGAAAACGGATCGATGATGACCTCACCGCGTGGCATGCGCAGCTTCACCAAAAAATGCCCCGGGAAGTTGACGCCAGCAGCGCTCAAACCCAGCTGGGCCGCCATGTCCATGTACACCAGAGCCAGCGAAATTGGAATGCCTCGGCGCGTGCGCAAGACCTCGTGGATGTAGCTGTTGCGGGCGTCGTAGTAATTGTTGACATTGCCGGCGAAACCCAGTTCGCGAAAAAAGTACCGGTTCAGCAAGCGCAGGCGCTGCAAGGGCGCAGCGTCATCGGCGATGCGGTGCTTGAGGCGACCGACCAGGGCATCAATCTCCAACAGCACATCCTGCGGGGCCAGGTCCGGGTGTTCATCTTGCGCCACTGACACAGCCGCTTCCAGCAGCGCCAGCCCATCGTCCTGCGCCACCAAGAGGGCAAAGTACTGGATCGATGTCGGGTGCTCAAAAACCAAAGGTGAAGCCATGAACGATTGTCGCTGCGGGATGGCTGTGTTCACGCCGTGGTCACTGCGTCGTCAGACGCCACGGCGGAGCTGACTCAGCTCCATGCCCGCCAGGCGCAGCACCAAAAAATACAAGAGCGCGGCCGTCGGCAGAATTCCCGCCATCCACAAGGCGCGCACGGGCCATTGTTCGTGCAGGCCGATCCAGTCAATGGCACGCGCGGCCCAAGCCAAGACCAGGGCCAACACAGCACAAGCAGCGAGCACGCGCAAACAGAATGCCATCCAACCGGGCTGTGGCGTGTACGCGCCACAGCGAAGCAAACCCCACAACAAGAGCACGGCGTTGAACAAAGCGCCCAGACCGATTGACAAGGCCAGCCCGGCTTGGCCGAACAAGGGCACCAAGGCCATGTTCATGAGCTGTGTTGCGATCAATACGCCCACGGCAATCTTGACCGGTGTGCGAACGTCTTGACGCGCATAAAACCCAGGCGCCAAAACTTTGACTGCGATGATGCCGAGCAAGCCCACGCCATAGCCCATCAGCGAGTGCGCGGTTTGTTGCACGTCGTTGGCCGTGAAAGCACCGAAGTGAAAGAGCACAGCCACCAAGGCCTGAGGGAAAACCAGCAAGGCCACTGCACAAGGCAGGGCCAGCATGACGGTCAATCGAAGGCCCCAATCCAACAGGGCGGCATAGCGTTCGCCTTCGCCCTTCGCTTGCGACGCCGCCAATTGCGGCAACAACACCACACCGAGGGCCACCCCAAGCAGGGCTGTAGGGAACTCCATCAAGCGGTCGGCGTAGGTCAACCATGACACGGCGCCGACGGCAACGTGCGAGGCGATCTGCGTGTTGATGAGCACCGAAATTTGCGCCACAGACACGCCCAGCACAGCTGGCGCCATCTGGCGCAGCACTTGCCCTACACCGGGGTGCCGCCCAGCCTGAACCAAGGCGCGCCAGCCCAGGGCAACGCGGGGCAAGGCTCCGATCGATCGAAGCGCCGGTATCTGCACCATGGCCTGCAAAAGTCCGCCCAACATGACCCCGGCCGCAAGCGCAAAAACTGGCTCCAGGCCCCAGCGGCGCATGTAAGGCGCTCCCCACTGTGATACAGCTATCACGCTGAGGTTGAGCAACACTGGCGTCGCCGCCGGCACAGCAAAACGCCGCCAAGTATTGAGAATTCCTGCGCTCAGCGCGACCAAGGACATGAAACCGATGTAAGGGAACATCCAGCGCGTCAGCAGCACGGCCGTGTCAAACTGCTGCAGGCCAGAGGCCATCAACCACACCAGCACGGGCGCAGCAACCACGCCAATGGCGCACGTCAGCAGCAATACCCACACCAGCACGGTGGCCACTGCGTCGATCAGCTGATGAGTGGCCTGGTCGCCATGAGCCGCTCTTGTACGCGCCAACAGCGGCACAAAGGCCTGCGAGAAAGCGCCCTCGGCAAACAAGCGGCGAAAGAGGTTGGGGATGCGAAAGGCGACGTTAAACGCGTCGCTGGTGGCACCCGCACCAAAACTCGCTGCAATGAGCTGTTCGCGCGCCAAACCTGTGATGCGTGAAGCCAGCGTGAAGAGCGAAACAGTGGTGGCAGCCTTGAACAGGTTCATTGGAATGCGCCATTATAGGCAGCGGCCACATTTGGCCTGCTATACTCGACGCTCATTGCACCACCCGTACGCTTACCAAGCAACCGACACAGCATGGCCACATCCGCTAAAGCCAAGAAGAAGACCGTCCGCCTCGCCTCAGGCCGCAAACGTGCGCGCCAAGACGTTGTGTTGAATGCCGCCAATACCTCGCTGCGTTCGCGTTTTCGCACGGTCGTGAAGAACGTGCAGAAAGCGGTTGTGGCTGGCGACAAAACAAAAGCAGCTGAGCTGTTCAAGAGCGCGCAAAGCGTAATCGACTCAGTCGCTGACAAAGGTATCTTCCACAAGAACAAGGCCGCTCGTCACAAGAGCCGCCTGTCTGCCAAGGTCAAAGCCTTGGCAATGGCCGCCTAAGACTGCCTGACCCCGCGGCCGAATCCAACATTCGGACCGTCGGCAGGCTGGTAGTGGCCCTGGAGTCCCCGGGGATTCACCTTAAGGAATCGGTCTCAGCGCGCTTTGTGGTCAGCAGAGCCGAAGTTCTGGGCACTGGTTCTGATCAAAGCACTGTCGCGGCCAATGGCCAACGGGGCTTGACATCAAATGCGCTAGTGCGCCCGGCCCGGACCATGTCGACCAGGCCACTTTGCACGCGCATTGCCGCAGCTAGAGCGATCATGGCGCCGTTGTCGGTGCACAGGTGCAGTGGTGGGTAGTGCACCTTGGCATGAAGCTTCAGGGCGGCAGCGCCTAGCTGAGCCCGCAGTTGCAGATTGGCACCGACGCCACCGGCAATCACCAGACGTTTGACGCCAGTGACTCGCAACGCACGCAACGACTTGGCGACGAGCACGTCAACGATCGCCGCCTGCGTGCTGGCGGCCAAGTCGGCACGCTGATCGTCCGTTTCTACGCCGCGCGCTTTCAACATCACCGCTGTCTTTAAGCCGGCAAACGAAAAGTCTAGATTGCCGCTGTGCAAGAGCGGCCGGGGCAGTGCGTACGCACCGGCCTTGCCCTGCATAGCCAAATGCGCCAAGGCAGGGCCACCTGGGTAACCCAATCCCAAAAGCTTGGCGGATTTGTCGAAAGCTTCACCCGCAGCGTCATCCA
>JAYVRO010000427.1:0-13934 GCA_043776165.1 Rubrivivax sp.
TGGGTCATGTGGACCTGCGCTGGAAGCACCAATTTCAAAAGTTAATAACCTTTGAAGATCACGTGCGCTTGGAGGTCAACACACCCGATGGCCCCTACACGCTCACAGCCCGATGGCTGATCGACGCCACGGGTGTGATGAGCCCCATCCGCTCCCAACTGGGCCTGGACGCCCACCCCGCCCGCAGTGCCGACCGCTGGTGCATTGCCGACGTGCGCTTCAAAAAGCCTTTGCCCCAAGAGCGCTGGACCTGGATCAACGCGCCTTTCAACGACGACCGCTGCGTGTGGCAGCACCCCATGGCCGACGACGTGTGGCGGATGGACTACCAAATGGCCGGCGACGCCGACCTCGACGCCATCAGCCATCCCGAGGTGGCGGCAGCGCGCTTGGCTGAACAACTGGGCGCCGATGTTGAGCTTGAATTTGTCTGGATCGGCCCCTACAGCTACCGCGACCACTTGCTTGACGAGATGCGCCACGGTCGCGTCTTTTTCATCGGCGACGCCGCCCACGTGGTTTGCCCTTTTGGCGCACGCGGTGGCAATACCGGCATCCAAGACGCCAACAACCTGGGCTGGAAACTCACTTGGGTGCAGCGCGGCTGGGCCGATGAATCACTGCTCGACACCTACCAAACTGAGCGCCACCCCGCAGCGGCCGAGAACCTGAAAGTCACGCGCCGCACCACGCGTTTTTTGGCGCCACGCAGTCCGTTTGAACACCTCATGCGCAAGGCTGTTGTGCATTTGGCCAGCGAACATGCTTTTGCCCGCGCACTCGTCAACGCGGGGCGCATGAGCGTGGCCAATGACTATCCAGCGCATGTCGGCTTGCCGCAGGGCGGCGTGACGGTGCAGAACGTGGCGCTGGAGTGGGCGGATGGGGCGCAGGGCACGGGCGAAACGACGTTGATGCAGTTGCTGCGCGACGCGGATTCGCGCGCATTGCGGCTGTGTTTTGGTGTGCCCGCGAGCGAGCGCAAACCAGGCGATGAACGCAGTGAGTGGTGCTTGTCGGTTGGTTCAAGCGGGGCGCCTGGAGTTGACTTGATCGATGTCGGCGGGATCTTGGCCAATTACCTTGGCGTCAATGGCGTTGCTGAAGTTCTCGTTCGAGCCGATGCCTATCGTGAGCGCTCAAATTGAACGGTGGAAGCACCACTGACCTGTTCGGGTTAGGCAAGTTCAATGAACCGCCTGAGGGAGCGCTGTCTGCCTGCGAATCTGCCCGCGATTCGGACAGCCGAAAGGTCCGGTCGCGGACAATGCTCAGTGCCATGCGATGAGCGTCAATGACCGCATCGGGCCACCCAACAACACAACCCATCACCATGACCGCACCTACCCGCATTCCCGGCCGCCGCCTGCTGCACGCCCCTGGCCCCACCACGGTGCCCGACGAGGTGCTGGACGCCATGCACCGCCAGCCCATGGACCTGGCCGACCCGCGCGTGAATGCCGCCATCGATGCTTGCGAGCGTGGCTTGCGTTGGGTGGTGGGCAGCCCCGGTGCGGCTATCATTCAATACGCCACCAATGGCCATGGCGTTTGGGAGGCGGTGATTGAAAACTTGCTGCCGGTTGGCGCTGCGGCGCTCATTCCGGGCACCGGCCACTTCTCTGATTCATGGGCCTTGCAAGTGGACACCACGGGGCGGCGCGCTGTGCGCACACCTTGGCGTGAAGGCCATGCGATCGACGCGGCGGCGGTGCAGCAGGTGTTAACAGATGATGTGCGCCATGACATCGTTGCCGTGTTTGCCGTGCACACCGATACCGCCAGCGGCGTGACCAGCGACATCGACGCACTGCGCCGCGCGCTCGATGCCTGCGGCCACCCAGCACTCTTGGTGGTGGACGCTGTGGCTTCGCTGGGTGCGGCGCCCTTGGCGATGGACGCGCAGCGATTTGACGTCCTGGTGGGTGCCTCACAAAAGGGTCTGATGTGTCCGCCGGGCCTTGGCTTTGTGGCAGTGAACGAACGCGCGTTGGCGGTGGCCGCCGCCAACCCCGCGCCGCGCTTTTATTGGGACTGGGCGCGCCGCCACGGCCCGCAGTCTTACAGCAAGTTTTGCGGCACACCGCCACTGCCCTTGGTGTTTGGTCTGGCCGCGAGCTTGAAGCTTTTGGCCGACGAAGGCCTGGGCGCCGTGTTCAACCGACATCGAACGTTAGCGGGTGCGGTGCACGCTGCCGTACAAGGTTGGAGCGAGGGCGGCGCGGTCTCGTTTTTCTGTCAAGACGAGGCGGCCCGTTCGGTCTCAGTCACGGCCATCGCCTTGGCTGCGGGGTTTGACCCGGAAGCGCTGCGCACGCTGGCCCGTGAACGTTTTGACGTGGGCATGGCCGGTGGTCTGGGGCCACTCTATGGCCGCGTGTTTCGCATCGGTCACTTGGGTGATTTGAACGCGGCCATGGTGCTGGGTTGCTTGGCCGGCGTTGAGGCCGCGCTGGTGGTGCAAGGGGTGCCCCATGGGCCGGGCACACGTTGCGCGATTGAGTTCTTGGCGGCCAACGAATGACGTGACTCAGACGCTGGCGGTTGCAACCGGCGCCGACTTGGGTGCCGCAGCACGCACATTCATCCAAGCACTGGCCGCGCCGCACGCGGCAATCACCAGCATCCCGAACCAGCCCCAGCCGTCGGGCAGTTCACCAAAAGCGAGCCAACCCACGAGGGCCGCACTGGCAAGCTGCATGTAGGTGAAGGGCATCAAGGTGGATGCCAAAGTCTGCGAGTAGGCCAGGATCAACAACAAGTGCCCCGTGCTGCTGAGCACGCCCAGCAGCAGCATCCAGGCCCACTGCGTGAGCGTGACTGCGGCGAGGGCGTCGCGCAGGTTCAGTGGCCCGAGCAGCAGCACCACCAGCATCATGGCCGCGCTGGAAGCGCCGGTCCAAAGGTGCGTGGTCAGCGCATGTTCGCTGGTGGCAAGCTTGGCGGTGATCAGTTGCAAAGCCACGTTGAAGGCCGTGGACGCCAGGCCAAACCACACGGCCCAACCAAAGAGCCCGCTGCCGGGACGGATGACGATGAGCGCGCCAACAAACGCGCCCAGCACCAAGCCCCAGCGCAACGCGGATACGTGCTCGCGCAAGAGCCAAGCGGCCAGCAGTGTGACCACCACCGGGGCGAGCAGCGCGATGGCCGTGAACTCGGCCACAGGCATGGTGCGCAGGCAATAAAAGGCCATGCCACTGGCGCCCAAGAGGCACATACCGCGCAGGAACTGCAAGGCGGGCCGCTGGGTGCGAAAACTCAAGCCCCGGCCCAGGCCGATCCACAAGGTCATGACGGCAGTTTGAAAAGTGAAGCGAATGCCCAGGATCAGGGCCGCAGGCAGCCAACCGCCGATGTGCCGTACGACGGTGTCCATGCTGGCAAAACAAAAGCAGGCCAGCATCATCAAGGTGACCGCGACAAGCGGGTGATCGCCACGCACTGGCCCCACCTGATGACGGCGGAAAAAACGTTTCATGCGGCTGAGCCGCTGGTGGACCTTGCGCGCTGTACAGGGTGCTGGATGCGGTCGCTCAGCAGCGTCCACACGGGGGTTAACTTTCCAGGTAAGTCGGGCAAGCTGCCCAGTGCCGTGCGGCTTTCGGTGGGTGAATGAAAGTCGCTGCCACGCGAGGCCGCTAGTTTGAATTCAAGCGCTGTGTCGCCGTAACGCACTTGCTCGGCCACACTGTGGCTGCCCGTCATCACTTCCACAGCCAGGCCACCGTGGCCGATGAATTCGGTGAAGAGGGCATAGTCCTCATTCACGGTGAAGCGGTAGCGCGCAGGGTGCGCGATGACGGCCACGCCACCGGCTTGTTTGATCCAGCGCACGGCGTCGCTCAGCGTGGCCCAGTTGTGCGGCACATAACCGGGTTTGCCGGTCGTCAAATAGCGCTGGAAGACCTCGTGGGTGTGACTGCAATGCCCTGCTTCCACCAAGTAGCGCGCAAAGTGCGTGCGGCTGATGAGTTCGGGGTTGCTCACGTACTTCAGCGCGCCTTCAAAGGCGCCGCCAATGCCCACCTTGGCCAGTCCGGCCGCCATCTCTTGGGCACGTTCGAGGCGGCCTGCGCGTGTCGCGGCCAGACCGGCGTTCAAGGCGGCATCGTCAAGATCAAATCCCAGGCCCACGATGTGCACGGTTTCGCCGGCAAAGCTGACAGAAATTTCGGTGCCTGTGAGGTAGCTCATGCCAAGCGCCAAAGCGGCGTCGCGCGCACGACGCTGGCCAGAAATTTCGTCATGGTCGGTCATGGCCCACAGCTCGACGCCGCCATCAAAAGCGCGCTGCGCCAAAGCTTCGGGGGTGAGCGTGCCGTCTGAGACGTTGGAGTGGCTGTGGAGGTCGGCGTTGAGCAGGTGCACGGGTGTGATTGTCGGTGACACGCAATTGCACGCTGGTATCGTGCCCGCATGGCGCAAGTGATCACGGGTTTTGTTCTCACACCGCAGGGTTTTGTGCAGGGCGAACTGCACCTTGCTGATGGCCGCGTGCAGGCCGTCAATGGTCTGCCCGCGAGCGAAGAGCAAGCTCGCGGCGGCCCCCTCGTCTTGCCTGGTTTCATCGACCTGCATGTGCACGGCGGTGCCGGGCGCGACACGATGGAAGGGGGCGACGCCGTGGCGGCGGTTGCGCGTGCCCATGCCCGCCACGGCACCACATCAATCTTGGCAACGACCATGACCGCGCCAACGTCCGACATTACGCAAGCGCTGCAGGCGCTGGCGCCGTACGTTGAAACCCGGCCGAGCAGCGCTGCGCGGGTGCTGGGCGTGCACCTGGAAGGGCCCTACATCAACCCCGGCAAGCTCGGCGCGCAGCCTGCTTTTGCCTGCACGGCGACGCTGGCCGAGGTGATGGCGCTGCACAGGGTCGCGCCCTTGAAGCTCATCACCGTGGCGCCTGAAATGCCCGGGCACTTGGCGTTGATCGTGCAGTTGCGCGCGCAAGGGTTTGTGGTGCAGATTGGCCACAGCAATGGCAGCTATGACGACGGCGTGGCCGCACTCGCTGCGGGTGCCACGGGCTTCACGCATTTGTTCAATGCCATGAGCGGCCTGCACCAGCGTGAGCCTGGTTTGGTGGGCGCAGCGCTGGCGCATGCGCAGCGCGCTGAGCTGATTGCCGACTTGTTGCACGTGCACCCAGGGGCCATACGGGCCGCGTTGCGCGCGATTCCTGACCTGTACTGCGTGACTGACTCGACATCCGCCACCGGCATGCCCGATGGCGAGTACCGACTGGGCCGCCACACAGTGCAGAAGTGCCTGGGCGCCGTGCGCCTGGCCGACGGCACATTGGCGGGCAGCACGCTGACCATGGACCAAGCGCTGCGCAACTTAGTAGGCTTGGGTTGTTCGATACGAGACGCCTCGCGGCGCACGTCCACCATCGCGGCTGAACATCTGAGCCTGCATGACCGTGGCCAACTGGTGTTGGGCGCTTGGGGCGACGTGGTGGTGCTCGATGGTGATTTGCAATTGAGCCAAGTGTTTGTCGAAGGCGAAGAGATCGATGTCGCTCTGTGAAATGACCAGCCGCAGAATGGCTAACATTTGACATCACACATGACGCAGCAAAAAAAATCACACATGCTGGATGAAGCGCTGGAAGCGCCGCAAGCAGTGGCGCGTTTGTTGGCGCATGACGAAAGTACTTACTCTCAGTTGGGTGCGAAGTGGCGCACCGAGCCACCGCGCAATGTGCTGACGGTGGCGCGTGGCAGCTCTGACCATGCGGCGCACTACATGGCTTATCTGGCGATGGCACGGCTGGGCGAGATCGTCACCTCGCTGCCGATGTCCATCGTGACTTTGCACGCCGCAAAAATGCGCCGTGCGGGTTTGGCCAGTGTGGCCTTTTCGCAGTCAGGCCAAAGCCCTGATTTGGTGGCGCCCACGCGCTATTTGCGCGAAGGCGGTGCTTGCACGGTGGCCGCTGTGAACGACGCCGAGTCACCGCTTGCGTTAGCTGCGCAATGGGTGTTGCCCTTGCACGCGGGCGCAGAACACAGCGTGGCCGCGACCAAGAGTTACATCACGCAGTTGGTGGCCGGTGCGCGCCTGGTGGCGCATTGGCAAGGGGACGCGGTCTTGCTCGACGCGATCAGCCAATTACCTGAAACCTTGGCAGTGGCCGCACAACAAGACTGGTCAGCCGCTGTGGCTGCTTTGAAGCAGGCCGACCGGCTATATGTCATCGGCCGTGGCACCGGCTTGGCTGTGGCGATGGAAGCCGCGCTCAAGCTCAAAGAAGTGTGTGGTCTGCAGGCCGAGGCTTTTTCGGGTGCCGAGCTGCGCCACGGCCCCATGGCCTTGGTGGAAGCCGGTTACCCGCTCTTGGTGTTGGCGCCACGGGGCCCGGCACAGGCCGGTTTGTTGGCCTTGGCCGATGACCTGCGAGGGCGCGGCGCGCGTGTGCTGCTGGCCGCGCCTGTGGGCACGCCTCACAGTGAACTGCCACTGGTGAACACCGCGGCTGAAGACCTCGACCCCATCAGCGTGGTGCAGAGTTTTTATCCGATGGTCGAAGCGCTGGCGCGGGCACGCGGGGCTGATCCTGACCAGCCGCGGCACTTGACCAAGGTCACGCGAACCAGGTGAAGTGCACAACTTCAAACGCTTCGACAAGCTCAGCGCGAACGGCTGCTTGTTAACGTTCCAAATGCACCATTTCAGCGCAGCGCGCCGCCAGTGTGGCGTCGTGCGTGACAACCACAAACGCCGTGCCACGCTCACGGGCCAGACTGAGCATCAACTCAAACACGCCGTCGGCGCTGCTGCGGTCGAGGTTGCCGGTGGGCTCATCGGCCAAGACGCATGCCGGAGAAGTGACCAAGGCCCGCGCGATGGCCACACGTTGGCGCTCTCCGCCCGAGAGTTGTGCCGGATGGTGCATTACACGGTCAGCCAAACCCACTTGCGCCAGCATGGCGCTGGCTTGCTCACGTGATTGGTGAACACTGCAACGCCGGATGCGCAGTGGCATGGCCACGTTGTCCAAGGCGCTGAACTCGGGCAGCAGATGGTGGAACTGGTAGACGAAACCCAGGTGCGCGTTGCGCCAGCGGCCTTGCCCGGCAGCGTCCATGGTGGCGAGGTCACGGCCCATCAGCAGCACTTGCCCCGAACTGGGCGCATCCAGCCCACCCAACAAATGCAGCAGCGTGCTTTTGCCTGCGCCCGACGCGCCGGTGATGGCCAGCGTTTGGCCGCGCTTCACCTGCAGGCTCACGCCGCGCAGCACGGTCACGTCCAGCGCATCAACACCCACGCCATCGACGAAGCGCTTGTGCAGATCCGTGCACTGCAAAACAACGTTTGATGTGAGGGGGTCAGTTTGTGGCAGATCACTCATAGCGCAGCGCCTCGGCCGGGTTCACGCGGCTGGCGCGCCAGCTGGGGTAGAGCGTGGCCAAGAGTGCCAGCACCAGTGAAATCAGCGTGATGGGGATCACGTCGCTCATCAAAGGTTGGCTCGGCATGTGGTTGATGACGTAGATGCTGCCGGGCAAAAAAGCCACGCCCAGCAGGCGTTCTATGGCCGGGACGATGACGCCAATGTTGTAGGCCACCAGCAGGCCCAGGCCCACGCCGCTGAAGGTACCCAATACACCCGACGTCGCACCTTGCACGATGAAGATGCCCATGATCGAACGTGGGCTCGCACCCAGGGTACGCAAGATGGCGATGTCGGCGCGCTTGTCCGTCACCGTCATCACCAGCGTGGACACGAGGTTAAAAGCCGCCACCGCGACGATGAGCGTGAGGATGATGAACATCATGCGCTTTTCAATTTGCACGGCGTCGTACCAATTGCGGTTGGTGCGCGTCCAGTCGCGCACGATCACGTTGCTGGTCAGGCTTTGCGCCAGCTCACCCGCCACGCTGCGCGCGGTCTGCACGTCTTTCAATCGCAGCTGCACACCGGTGGGGCCTTCCACACGAAAGAGCCGCGCAGCGTCGTCGATGTGGATGAGCGCCAAGGCGCTGTCGTACTCGTAGTGGCCGGTGTCGAACACGCCACTCAGCGTGAACTGCTTCAAACGTGGCACCACCCCGGCGGGGGTGACCTGACCACCCGGCGCAATGATGGTGAGCTTGTCGCCCGGGCGCACGCCCAGTTGGCGTGCCATCTCGACCCCGATCACGATGTTCCACTCGCCGCTCTTGAGTGTGGCCATCTCGCGGTCTTTCAAGCGCCGCGCCAGGTCGGTCACTTCGGCCTCGGCCACCGGATCAATGCCCCGAACCACGGCGCCGCGCATCTCGTCGCCGCGCGAGACCAGCGCCTGGGTGGCCACAAACGGCGCGGCACCCATCACCGCGCTGTTGCGCTTGGCAGCGGCGGCGGTGGCTTGCCAATCAGGCAAAGCGCCACCGGCGGCGTCATGCACTTCAATGTGTGCAATGACGCTGAGCATGCGGTCACGCACCTCTTGCTGAAAGCCGTTCATCACCGACAAAACAATGATCAGTGCGGCCACACCGAGGGCAATGCCCAGCATCGACACGCCGCTGATGAAAGAGATGAAACCGTTGCGCCGCCCGGCGCGGCCAGCGCGTGTGTAGCGCCAACCGATGTGCCATTCATAGGGGAGCTCGTAGGGGAGTTCGAGGGCCAAGTTGCGCTTTAAGGTAAGGAAGCGGGCATGCTAACTGAGGGGGTCTTGGCACCGTGCTGGGTCGGACAGATGGGCAGGGCGGTTGGCACTCCGCCGACGCCTCGATGACGACGCCTCGATGACTTGCGCTCCGCCCTACACTGCCCGCTTTTGCTTGTCCAGGATCCCCCGCCATGTTGCACATCGTCCCCTGTTACGCGGCCGCCTTGGCGGTGCTGTTTGTGGTGCTCAGCATCCGCGCCATTCGCGTTCGCCGAAGCTTGAAGATCGCCATTGGCGACGCTGGCAACCCCGTGATGGCGCGTGCCATGCGTGTGCACGCCAACTTTGCCGAATACGTGCCCTTTGCGCTGCTGCTGATGGTGTTGGTTGAAGTGCAAGGCGCGCCCGCATGGGGCCTGCATGGTCTGGGCGTGGCTCTTTTGCTGGCACGCCTGTCTCACGCCTACGGTGTGAGCCAAGCCCAAGAGAACTATGCCTTTCGCATCGCGGGCATCTCGACAACGTTTGCGGTGCTGGGCCTGTGTGCTGTCGCGTTGCTGTGGTCAACAAAGTGACATGAGCCATTCTTCAGCGTGCATTTGATATTGCCCTTCGCTGCCGCGCTTTCGCCCCAGAGGCAAGCGACCCCGCCCCGTTTGTTGTGGCCCGGCCTGCACGTCGCATTGCGCAACATGCATGAAGTGGCACGTGACGATGGCAACGAGCTGAGCCTGTCCACCCCCCATGAGCGCGCCACAGCACGGGCCCTGGGCTGGTCGGTTGACATTTCACATGACGGGCTCTTGCCCTGGGCGGCGCGATGTGCGTCGCGAGACGGTATTGACGTCGGAAACGCTGCTTGGGGCCTCATCAGCCCAGCGCATTGGCATTTGGGTACCGAACAGTTGAGCCTGGGCGACCCCGCAGCCTTGATGCTCGACGAAGCCGGTTCCCGTGCCTTGTTGTGTGCGGTGACCGAACCCTTCGCCAGCCTGGGTTTTGCGCTGCACTACGGTGCGCCGACACGCTGGTATTTGTCGCACCCCAGCCTGGCGCAGATGCCTTGTGCGTCGCTTGACCGTGTGATTGGTCGCAACGTTGACGGTTGGCTGACGTCGAACGTTAACTTGCGCCAACTTCGCCGCCTGCAAAGTGAAGTTCAGATGCTGCTGCATGGCCATCCGATCAATGCCGAGCGTGAGGCACGAGGGCTTCTGCCTGTGAACTCCTTTTGGCTAAGCGGTTGTGGTGTTTTTCAGAGCGTGACAGGCACCGAGCCCGTGGTGGACGAGCGCCTGCGCGGCCCGGCCTTGGCCGACGATGGGGCCGCTTGGGCCATGGTCTGGGACGTGATCGACGGCGAATTGCTGGCCGGCGCGAAGAGCGCACCGTGGCAGCGCATCACGCTGTGTGGTGAATCGTCGTCAGTAACGTACGAGATGACTCACAAGACGATCTGGCAACAACTGCAAGCGCGCTGGCGGCCTGTCGAAGTAGCCGCCGTGCTGGAGCGCCTGTGAGCACGCCCAAGATCACCCAGCGAGACGTGCCACCCCGCGTGGCCTTTGCGCTCGAACAAGCGGGTGTGCACCCCTTGCTGGCGCGCCTGCTCGCTGCGCGTGGCGTCAAGGCGGCTGACGAGTTGGACGATGGTCTGCAGCATCTCTTGCCCCCCACGTCGCTTCTGGGCGCGGCTCAGGCCGGCGTGCTGCTGGCCGATGCGGTCACGGCCGGTCAGCACATCTGCGTGGTGGCTGACTACGACTGCGACGGCGCCACCGCCTGCGCCGTGGCGCTGCGGGGTTTGCTCATGTTGGGTGCAGCGTCCTCACAGGTCAGCTACGTGGTGCCTGACCGCGCAGTGCACGGCTACGGCCTCACGCCCGCCATCGTCGACTTGGCGCTGGCGCAGAACGCGGCCAACAAACCCCAGCTCATCGTCACGGTTGACAACGGCATTGCCAGCATGGCCGGTGTCGCCCACGCCCGCGCGTTGGGCCTGCAAGTGCTGGTGACGGACCACCATTTGCCCGCCTTGCTCGACGGCGCCACCCGGCTGCCCGAGGCCAACGTCATCGTCAACCCCAACCAGCCAGGTTGCCCATTTGCCAGCAAAGCATTGGCAGGGGTCGGTGTGATGTTCTACGTGCTCTTGGCGACACGTTCCGAGCTGCGCGAGCGGGGTGTGTTCGACGCACAAAACCAGCCGCGACTCGACGCCTTGCTGGACCTGGTGGCCCTGGGCACCGTGGCCGATGTCGTCAAGCTCGACGCCAACAATCGACGCTTGGTGGCCCAGGGTTTGAAGCGCATTCGCGCTGGCCGCATGCACGCCGGTGTGGCGGCGCTCTTCAACGCGGCGGGTCGTGATGCCAAGCGCGCTGCTGGATTTGACTTTGGCTTTGCACTGGGCCCGCGCATCAACGCGGCAGGGCGCTTAGCCGACATGACCCTGGGCATCGAATGCCTGACCACCGACGACGCGGCACGCGCGGCCGAGTTGGCCACACAACTGGACGCCATCAACCGCGAACGCCGCGTGGTTGAGCAAGACATGCGCGACGTGGCTGAAACTGCGCTTGACGCACTGATGCCATCAACGGACAACCCGGCCGAGCAATTGCCGTCGGCCATCGCACTGTTTGACCCCAGTTTTCATGAAGGCGTGGTGGGCATCGTGGCTGGGCGCATCAAAGACCGATTGCACCGGCCCACGTTCGTTTTTGCGCGCGGTGCTGATGGTGTGTTGAAGGGCTCGGGCCGCTCGATTCCGGGCTTCCATCTGCGTGACGCGCTGGACCTCATGAGCAAGCGCCACGATGGTTTGATGCACCGTTTTGGCGGTCATGCAATGGCGGCTGGTTGCACGATTGAGATGAGCCAGTTTGGGACCTTTGACCGCGCGTTGCAGCAAGTCGCCAGTGAATGGTTGGACGCCGCCACGCTGATGCGCACCCTGCGCACTGACGGCCCGCTGGCTGTGGAGTGGTTCAACGCCAAGACCGTGGCCTTGCTCGATGCTCAGGTGTGGGGCCAAGGCTTTGAGGCACCGGTGTTCTTTGACGAGGTGCAGGTCTTGCAGCAACGCCTGGTGGGTGAAAAGCACCTCAAGCTGCGGCTGAAACTGAACGGTGAAACGCGCGACGGCATCTGGTTCAACCACACAGAACCGCTGCCGGCCAACACACGGTTGGCCTATCGACTGCAACTCGACGAGTGGAACGGCCAGCAGCGTGTGCAGATGATGGTGGAGGCGGCTTCGATCGGCGCCGCCAGCCTACAAGGCTAGACTTGCCCATGCCTGCGCCAAACCGCACCGAGCCATGAATTGAATGACTCCCGGAAGCGGCACCACGGAGGGTCCGAGTAGGGCGCACAGTCCTTCCTCACGGGTCGACTCGCAGCTTGGCACTTCGCAATGCCAATGTACTGCGTTCACTTGGCAACAGCCTTGAACGGGTTCAGCAGCTTCACGCCAAAGCTTGAAAAATCGCGCACGTTTCGAGTGACCAAGGTCAGCGCGTGCTGTCGCGCAGTGGCCGCAATCAGCGCATCTTCTAGCAGCGTGTTCGAGCGCCAGTGCATCAGTTGCCCCCACAGGCGGAACGTGGCGGCATCGACCGCCAGCACGTTGTAGGTGGCGGCGACTTGATCGGCCCAGCGTTCTAGCTCAGTGGCTTTGGCCGGGTCTTGCTCGCGGGTGAGTTCGATGCCGACCTGTATTTCACCCAGGCTGACGGCGGACAGGTGCAGGTCTTTGTCGGCGACGGCGTGAAACCACGCCAAAACCTGGCCATGGGGGCGCGGCTTACGCAACTCGCTGATGACGTTGGTGTCGAGCAAGTACATGGCTGAATGCGGATGTGTCGCTGCCGCGCTGGCTCAAAGCGGCGGTGTTGGCGCGCGCCTGCGGAGTTGGCCTCGCGCTGGGGCCAGCTCACGGGTTCGCGCTGTGTCGCTCAAGAGCAATTGTTTGAGCGTCGGTTTGTTGGCCCCGTGCAGCCGATGCCACTCTTGCGCGGGCACCAGCACGGCCGCCTCGGCGCCACGGCGCGTCACCATCTGCGGGCCGTCGGCCAAGCAGGCGTCAAGAAATTCACTGAACCGGGCTTTTGCGTCTTGTACGGGCCAAGCGTTCATGGGGTATTCGTTCTGACTAGTCAGATGACTAGTTTAACTAACGTTGGTGGTTGACGAAAGCGCTTGATACCAACACTGACACGAACCTCGGCACAACCCCTGGCAAAACCCCTGGCAAAAGCCCTGGCAAAACCCCTCACATCGTCGCGCCCAAGGTCCAGGGCACAAACTCGTTTTGCCCGTAGCCGTGCACCTCGCTCTTGGTGCGCTCACCGCTGGCCGCAGCCAGCATGCGCTGGAAGATGCGTTCGCCGACTTCGTCCACGCTGGCCAGACCGTCAACGATCTCGCCGCAGTTGATGTCGATGTCGTCCTCTTGTTTCACCCACAAGGCGGTGTTGGTCGAGAGCTTGAGCGAGGGTGACGGCGCGCAGCCGTAGGCGGAGCCTCGACCGGTGGTGAAGCAGATCAGGTTGGCGCCACCCGCCACCTGGCCGGTGGCCGACACGGGGTCGTAACCCGGAGTGTCCATGAAGACCAAACCCTTGGCGCGCACGGTCTCGGCGTATTCGTAAACGTCCACCAAGTTGGTGGTGCCGCTCTTGGCGATGGCGCCGAGCGATTTTTCAAGAATCGTCGTCAAGCCCCCGGCCTTGTTGCCGGCCGATGGGTTGTTGTCCATCGAGCCGTCGTTGCGCTCGCAATAGCGTTCCCACCAGCGGATGCGGGCCATCAGTTTGTCGGCCACTGCGCGGCTCACCGCGCGGCGTACCAGCAAATGTTCACCACCGTAGATCTCAGGGGTTTCCGACAAGATGGCCGTGCCACCACTGCGCACCAAACGGTCGACCGCTGCGCCCAGCGCTGGGTTGGCGCTGATGCCCGAATAACCGTCGGAGCCACCGCATTGCAAACCCACGCAGATGTGGCTGGCGCTGACAGTTTGTCGCTGCATCATGTTGGCGTCTTCCAAGAGCCAATTCACCAGCTCGACGCCGTGGGCGACGGTGCGCGCCGTGCCGCCGGTTTCCTGGATGTTGAAGGCGTGCAGGGCCGTGCCGGTGGTCAACCCTTCTTGTTCCAACAAGCCACCAATCTGGTTGGTCTCGCAACCCAAGCCCACCACCAGCACTGCGGCAAAGTTGGCGTGGCGCGCGTAGCCGCCCAGGGTGCGGCGCAGCACTTGCAAAGGCTCGCCGTCACTGGCCGTGGCGCAGCCCGCGCCGTGGGTAAGCGCAATCA
>JAYVRO010000428.1:0-3910 GCA_043776165.1 Rubrivivax sp.
TCTCGCATGCGGGTCCATTGGACCGCTCTCGCTCGGATCCAGCCAGCGGCCTGCCCAACTACTGGACGCGCCCCTTTGGCGCCGAGGCCAACGTTGACCGGCTGTGCGCGAGCGTGCGGGCGCACCGCTTGGTCACGGTGCACGGGCCTGGTGGCAGCGGTAAAACGCGGCTCGCTGTGCAGGCCGCGCGCGTTCTGCTCGGCAACGAGCACGGCGGCGCAGTTGCTGCTTCGTCCAGCCCGGCTTTCGAGCGCATCACCTTTGTGTCGCTGGTTGACTGCACAGACGCCGCCCAGGCGCTGGACGCCCTGTGCGCAGCGCTGCAAGTCCCCGCTGGCAGCGACCCACGCGCACGCATCGTTGCCGCGCTCGACAGCTATGCCAGCTTGCTCGTGCTGGACAACCTGGAGCAACTCGTCGACACGGCAGGCACCGAGCTGGCGCACTTGCTGGCGGGTGCGCCCCTGCTGCATCTCTTGGTCACCTCACGTCGATTGTTAGAGCTGGACGGCGAAAACGCCTTCGAGCTCGAAGGCCTGCCTTTGCCCGACGATGACGCTGCGGCGCAAACAGCGCAGGACAACGCCGCCGTGGCCTTGTTCCTCGACCGTGCGCGCGCCGCCCGGGCTGACTTTCGCGTGGGGCCACGCAATGTCAGCGCGGTTGTGGGCTTGGTGCGCCTGTTGGGCGGTATGCCCTTGGCCATTGAACTGGCGGCTTCGCGTCTGCGCAGCCTCACGCCGCAAGAACTCTTGCAGCGCCTGAGTGAGGACGTGGGCACGCCCATGCTGGACCTGCTGGCCCGCGGCGGCCAACGCCCAGGTGCCGACGCGCGCCACGCCAGCATGCGCCACGTGGTGGCCTGGAGCTGGCAACAGCTGAACGAGCAGCAAGTAGCGCTGATGCAGGCGCTCTCGGTGCTGGCAGCGCCGGCACGGCTTGAAGCCATTGCAGCGCTGGCCCAGCAAACGCCGCGTCGCGTGCAAAGCCTGCTCATCGACCTGCACGATGCGTCGCTGGTCATTCGGCAAGAGGGCGACGACGACATCACGCGCTACGCCTTGCTGCAACCGGTGCGCGAGTTTGCTGCCGAGCATGTGTCGGTCGAGCAAGCGCGGCTGGCTCGAGCTCACCTGCGTGAATGGTTAACAACGCTGGCCCGCAGTTTGCTGCACACGAGTGGTGCGGCGGTGTCCCCCACTGTTCGGGCCGAAATAGCCCACGTGCACGCGGCCATCGTCAGCGCGCAGCAAGACGAGGCTGCTCAGCAAGCACTGCGCTTGGCCGTCGTCTTGCGGCCCCATTGGGACAACGACAACCTGCCTCTGACCACCTTGCAAGCGATGGAGAACCTGTTGCCCGCAGTCGCAAAGGCGGGTCTGCGCTCCAGCGCCTTGGAGCTGCTGGCGCAGGGGCGTTTGCAAGCCGGATTCGCGGTGCAGGCGCTGGCGCATGCCGAGGCTGCCCTGGCCGCAGCGAGCGACGACCGCATGCGCGCCATGGCCCACATGCGCATTGCCTGGGTCAAGGTCATGACGAGCCGCTTTGACGCCAGTTGCGAACCCGGCCTGAAGCAGGCCTGGGCCCTGGCCCAAGCCTGTGGCGACTTGTACGCCCAGGGCCACACGTTGCGTGCCATGGCCCTCGTGGCGTGCAACGTTCACCTTGAATTCGCCCAAGCCGAAGACTTGATGACGCAGGCGCAAACCCTGTGGGAGGGTGCCGGCAACCACAGCCTGGCGCAGCTCTCGCTGTTAGGCCGCGTCAGCATGTGGGCTTGGATGGGCCGCAACTTGGAGGCCTTGCCGGTGTTTCATGAATGTGAACAAGCCGCTCGCCAACGCGGCGACTGGATGCTGCAACACGTTACCGCGCGCCAAATGGGTCGGGTTCACTTGCGCGTGCGTGATGGCCCGGCCGCCGCTGCCGCGTTTGTGCGCAGCGTGGGAGTGGCGTGGCAGCGCCGCTTTGTGCCCGGTATCGTCCATGGCCTTATCCACTTGCCTGAGGCGCTGATGACGCATGTCAAGGGCGCGAACCCGGCGCCTCCGACACGCGCTACCTTGGAAGCAGCGGCGCGACTGCAAGGATTTTCCGTCAGCCATTGGCAGCGCTTGTACGGCGATATCAACCGCATCGAAACGCGCGAACTGTGCCGTGCACGGCGTTTGCTGCGCTTGCACTTGGGCCCAGCGCGTTTGCAAATGCTCTTGACCGAAGGTGCGGCCTTAGGCTTGGCCGATGCCGTGCGTGAGGGGCTGGGCTTGCAGTGACCGTGGAGTGACGGTGGAATGAGGCTAAGTCAACGCGAATAGTCGATGGGTGGCTCGGGCGGCAGCGGTGCGGGGATGAATGCTTTGTAGCCCGTTGGTTGCTGGATGGTTCGCCCGGCGCGACAGCGGGTGTCCATTCGGCTGTCCTTTTTAACAAGGGGGCTTTAGTTCAACTTTTGCTAAAAAATAGTAGGCAAAGTTTTGTCATGACGTCATGCCAACGACCGTGCCAAAGTTTTCAGCACCTTTTGACGCGTACCCGGCGCCCCGGTTGTGTGGCCTCTCGTGTCCCTCTTGTCTCAATAGGCTGATCATCCAACCCTCGATCCAGACACGCGCCGTAGGCCCGGTACGCAAACACCCGCCCACGCTGGCGCGCCGTGATTTCACCCACGATGCCTAAACGTTCGAGGTGAGCCAAACCTTTGTTCACAGTGGCGGCCGTCAAACCGGTGGCAGTGCACAGGGCGTTGGACGTGATGATGGGGCGGCGTTGCAGCTCCGTGTGCAGCAACAGCACATTGGGCGCCGCGCGGCCCAGGGTGTTGATGCGCTCACGGTCACTCTGCACCAGGGCCAGCAGCGCTTGCGCGATCTGCACCGCTTGTGTTGCGCTGCGCTCTATGCCTTCGGCAAAGAAGGCAAGCCAGCTTTCCCAATCACCGGTTTTGCGCACCTCGTCCAGCAATTGGTAATAGCGGCTGCGATGTGTTTTGAAGAAGAGGCTGGGGTAGAGCAGCGGCTCGCGCAGCAGGCCGTTGGCCACCAGTTGCAGCACGATAAGCAAACGACCGATGCGGCCATTGCCATCCAAAAATGGGTGGATGGTTTCGAACTGCACGTGGGCCAGTGCGGCTTTCAGCAAGGGCGGTGTGGCGTTGGGCTGGTCATGCAAAAAACGCTCGAAGTGGTTCAGGCAGTCCTTGATCTCGTTGGCTGGTGGTGGCACAAAAGCCGCGTTGCCCGGGCGTGTGCCGCCAATCCAAACTTGCGTGCGACGAAATTCGCCGGGCGTCTTGCTCGCGCCGCGCGGGTGGTCGAGCAACACAGCATGCATTTCGCGCAACAAACGCAGGCTCAGTGGAAAGCCCCCGCGCAACCGATCCAGGCCATGCGACATGGCGGCCACGCAACGGCTTACCTCGCGTGCGTCGTCCAGCGGCACGCCGGGTTCGGCTTCCACCTCAAACAGCAACAAGTCGGCGAGTGACGATTGGGTGCCTTCAATCTGCGAGGACAGCACGGCCTCTTTGCGCACAAAGCTGTACAGCAGCAGCTCGGGGCTGGCAAGCAGGGTCGAGAGCACGTCCAGGCGGCCCAGGGCCACGTGGGCCAGATCAAACTGACGTTGCAGCGCGGCGCTGAGGTGCAGCGGGGGCTGGGGCGGCAGTGGCGCCGGGATAAAGGCTTTGAAGCTTTCGCCCGGTGTCTTGATGACCACCGTGCGGCCTGTGATTCGGTGCCTGAGTGACAGGTTTGGCGGCTGTTTCATCAAAGAGCCAAACTAAAATAAGATGGGTCGTTATTTTAGGTTAACACCTTAAGCTAAAACAAGGCGGGGCGTTGTTTCAGGATATGACGCAGTCGGTGTGCCAAAAAAGACGCACCGCAAACCGCACCGCAAACCGCGACCTACT
>JAYVRO010000429.1:0-3904 GCA_043776165.1 Rubrivivax sp.
GCGCGGCCTGCCCCAACTGCGGCAGCCAGTTCACACTGCCGCGCCCGAACTACTGCCCCGACTGCGGGCAAGAGAGCCATCTCAAACCCCCCACGCTGCTGGAGTTTGCCAAGCAGTTTGGTGGCAACTACGTCTCGGTGGAAGGCGCGCTGTGGCGCACGCTGGCGCTGCTGATGCTGCGCCCCGGGTGGCTCACAAAGGCCTATCTGGCGGGCCGCAGACGCCGCTATGTGCTGCCCTTGCGCCTGTTCCTGACCATCAGCGTGCTGGTGCTCTTGCTGGTGCGGGTGTTGGCCAGCACAACGTTTGATGAGAGTGACAAGCCTGTCGTGGTTTTTGACAAACCCAGCAACTTCACTGTGCTGGGTTTGGGTTTTGCGAAAGTCGGCAAACAAGAGGGCAAGTTTTTTTGCGAGGGTCTGCCCGTTGCCATCTGCAAAAGGCTCCAGCAGCGGCTCGATGGTGGCCCGGCCGCGCTGCAACACGAGGCCGCGCGATGGGGTGAACGCTTTTTGTCCAACCTGGGCGGCACCATGTTTGTGCTGCTGCCCAGTTTTGCCCTGTGGTTGAAGCTGGCCTATTTGAACCGTGGCATGCGGTTCACCGAGCACCTGGTGTTTGCACTGCACGTGCATACCTTTTGGTTTGTCATGCTGGCTGTCGCCCTCACGGGTTGGCCCTGGCTCATCACCTTGGCAGCGTTGGCTGTTCCGGTCTACACCTGGATGGCCATGGGCCATGTCTACGCTGACAAGCGCTGGCGACGTTTGGCGCGCGTGGCGCTGGTGAGTTGTCTGTACGGTTTGTCGTTGGCCCTGGCGGCTGCGGGTGCGGGCGTCTGGTCTGCGCTTTTTTAGGTCTGCGCTCTTTTAGTTATGCGCATTTTTTAGTCCGAACACCTTAGCGGGCGCAGCGCTGGCGAGTCATCGCGAAAGTAGATTCGCCAAGACCACCAAGCTCTCGGCCGTGACATCAAACTCACCCAGCTCACAAGGCTCCATGGGCCCGCCGGGGCCGCGCTCGAACGGGCGGGGGATGTAGGCGGTACGCAACCCACAGGTGGCCGCCGCGCGCAAGTCACTGGGGTGGGCGGCCACCATCATCACTTGCTGGGGCGCCAAGCCCAACAGGTGCGCCGCACCCAGGTAAACCTCGGGGTCGGGTTTGTAGTGGTGAAAAAGTTCGGCCGACAGCACACAGTCCCACGGCAAGCCGGCATGTTTGGCCATGTTCACCAAGAGCGAAAGATTGCCGTTTGACAAGCTGCTGATCGTGAATCGTGCCTTGAGTTGTGTGAGCCCGGCCACGCTGTCGGGCCAAGGTGTCAAGCGATGCCACACCTGATTGAACTGCACGGTCTCGGCTTCGCTGAGCAGCAAGCCCCGTGCCGCGAGCAAGCCGTCCAGCACGCGCCGATGCAGCCCATCGATGTTCGTCCATGGCAGCTCGCCTTGGCGCACCATGGCCATGGCGGGCTGGTAGCCCGCGCGCCAATCGTCAGCAAACCGGGTCCAGTCAACGTCTAACTTCAAACGTTGCCCAAGCAACACGCCTTCGTGGATGATGCTGCTGCGCCAGTCGACCACCGTACCGAAGATGTCAAACACCAAGGCGCGAACATCTTGCAGCGCAGATAAATCGGGAACGCGGGGGTGTTTGATTTGGTCCATGGTGTGATGCAAGCAAGCCAGTGACAGCGCTGATGCAGCGATTGAATGCTGCGGCGATTCTAGGAGCCCGCCTAAAATCTGCCGCGCCGCTACCCGACCTCTCGGCGCTGCCAGTCGCCCTTGCGAACGCTGCGCCCTCGCCCATGACATCCGACCCTTCATCCACATCAGTACCTGCTCCCGTTGCCGAGCCCCTGCTCGCCTTGTCGCCGCTGGACGGTCGTTATGGCGCCAAGCTGGCGGCGTTGCGACCCTTGCTCTCAGAGTTCGGCTTGATGCACCGGCGTGTGCAGGTTGAAGTGGCTTGGTTCATCGCCTTGTCCGACGCGGGTTTTGATGAGTTGGCACCGCTGAGCACCGCTGCGCGCAGCATCTTGCACGCTCTGGTCAGCAACTTCAGCGTGACCGACGCTCAAGCCATCAAGGACATCGAACGCACCACCAATCACGACGTCAAGGCCGTTGAATATTGGCTCAAATCCCATTTCAGCCAATATGAAGAGTTGAACCGCGCGGGTGAATTTGTGCACTTCGGCTGCACCAGTGAAGACATCAACAACACGAGCCACGCCTTGATGTTGCAAGCCGCGCGCGTTGACGTGCTGCTGCCTGCGCTGGACGGCATTTGCACGCAACTGCGCACCATGGCGCAACAGTTTGCCGACGTGCCGATGCTCAGCCGCACGCATGGCCAAACCGCGAGCCCCACCACGGTCGGCAAAGAGGTAGCCAACGTGTTGGCGCGTTTGGCCACCGCGCGCTCGCGCATCGCTGCTGTGCCGCTCTTGGCCAAGATGAACGGCGCGGTGGGCAACTACAACGCGCACTTGGCGGCATGGCCTGACTTTGATTGGGAATCCTTCAGCCGCAAGGTGGTTGAAGAGCATCTGGGCCTCACCTTCAACCCCATGACCATTCAGATCGAGCCGCACGACTGCATGGCCGAGCTTTTTGACGCCGTGACACGCGCCAACACCATCCTCATCGATTGGTCGCGCGACGTGTGGGGCTACATCTCGCTGGGTTACTTCACGCAAAAAACGGTGGCCGGTGAGGTGGGCTCCAGCACCATGCCGCACAAGGTCAATCCGATTGATTTTGAGAATGCCGAGGGCAACTTTGGCTTGGCCAATGCGCTGCTCACACACCTCAGCCAAAAGCTGCCCATCAGCCGCTGGCAGCGCGACCTGACCGACAGCACGGTGCTGCGCAACATGGGCGTGGCGCTGGGCTACGGCGTGCTGGCTTGCGACAGCCTGGCGCGGGGCTTGGCCAAATTGCAGATCAACGAGGCCGCGCTGGCCGCCGACCTGGACAGCGCCTGGGAAGTTCTGGCCGAGCCGATCCAAACCGTCATGCGCCGCCACGGTTTGCCCAACCCCTACGAGCAGCTCAAAGAGTTGACTCGCGGCAAGGCCATCACCCGCGAAACGTTGGCCACTTTCATAGACACATTGCCCTTGCCCGAGCTTGAACGCACAAGGCTGAAGGCCATGACGCCCGGCAGCTACACCGGCCTGGCGGCCGCGCTGGCGCGACGGCGCTGAATCCGGCAGGTTTTTATTAACTTTTGACCTAAGCAACTTAGCAAGTTCCCATGCGTTTCACCGACCAACTCACTGCCGCTGAAACCCGCCATGCCTCGATGTTGTGTGTGGGTCTGGACCCCGAACCCAGCCGTTTTCCGGGCGCTTGGAAGGGTGACCCCAGTCGCATCTATGACTTCTGCGCCGCCATCATTGACGCCACCAAAGACCTCGTCATCGCCTTCAAACCGCAGATCGCCTATTTCGCTGCGCAGCGTGCTGAAGACCAACTCGAGCGCTTGATGGCCCACATCAGGCGCAGCGCACCCGGCGTACCCGTCATCTTGGACGCCAAGCGCGGCGACATAGGTGCCACTGCCGAGCAATACGCCCGCGAAGCTTTTGAGCGCTATCAGGCCGACGCGGTGACACTGTCTCCCTTCATGGGATTGGACTCGTTGGAACCTTACATGCGTTATGACGGCAAGGGACTCATCGTCCTGTGTCGCACCTCCAACGTCGGCGGCAGCGACTTGCAGGCACAGCGCTTGGCCAGCGGCGAGCTGTTGTATGAGCACATTGCGCGGCTCGCCGCGGGGCCGTGGAACCGCCAGGGCCAGACTTGTTTGGTAGTGGGTGCCACCTTTCCAGCTGAGCTTGCGCGTGTGCGTGAGCTCGCTCCCCACCTGCCGTTGCTCATTCCCGGCA
>JAYVRO010000430.1:0-13904 GCA_043776165.1 Rubrivivax sp.
GTCCAGGTCCGACAACAAGGTCGGGCGGATGGAAATCACGCGCGGACCAGGGTGGGCAACTTTAGACATGACTCAACACGCGACAGCGGTGGCTGCCGCCCGTTGGTTTCCGCGCAATGGCTGGTGCGTTTGTCGTTGATGGGGCAAAGCGTGCACGGCGTGCATCACACATCGACCTCCACGGCGTCGCCATGCAGCTCCATCAGGTCGCGCCGCGCCTGCGCTTCGCCCTTGCCCATCAGTCGCGTGAGCGACGCCGCGGTGGCCTCCATGCCCAGCGCGCCATAGCTCACCGGTAACAAGCGCCGCGTTTCGGGGTTGAGTGTGGTTTCCCACAACTGTTCGGCGTTCATCTCGCCCAGGCCTTTGAAGCGGCTGATGCTCCAGGAACCTTCACGAGCGCCTTCTTTGCGCAGTTTGTCCAGCGCCGCGTCCCGCTCGCCATCGTCCAGCGCGTAGAACTTGGCCGCCGGGCGTTTGCCCCGCGCGGGTGCGTCGATGCGATAGAGCGGCGGCTTGGCAATGTAGACATGGCCGCGGTCTACCAGCTGCGGAAAGTGGCGAAAAAACAGGGTCAACAACAGCACCTGAATGTGCGAGCCGTCCACGTCGGCGTCGCTCAGGATGCAGACCTTGCCGTAGCGCAGTGCTGAGAAATCCACCGTGTCGGCCACGCCATGCGGGTCGATGCCAATGGCCACGGCCATGTCGTGAATTTCATTGTTGGCAAAGAGCCGGTCTCGCTCCACCTCCCAGGCATTGAGCACCTTGCCACGCAGCGGCAACACAGCCTGCGTCTCTTTGTTGCGGCCCATCTTGGCGCTGCCCCCGGCGCTGTCACCCTCAACCAGAAACACTTCGTTGAAGAGCAGGTCGCGGCTCTCGCAATCGGTTAACTTTCCAGGTAAGACAGCCACGCCCGAGCCTTTGCGCTTTTCCACCCTTTGCGACGCGCGCTGGCGCGTCTGCGCCTGACGTATGACCAAGTCGGCGAGTTTTTTGCCCAAGTCCACATGCTGGTTCAGCCACAACTCGAGTGCAGGTTTGACGTAACCCGATACGAGGCGCAGCGCGTCGCGGCTGTTCAAACGCTCTTTGATCTGGCCCTGGAATTGCGGGTCAAGAACCTTCGCGCTGAGCACAAAACTGGCGCGTGAAAAAACGTCTTCTGGCATCAGCTTCACGCCTTTGGGCAGCAGCGAATGCATGTCGATGAAACCCTTGATGGCGCCAAAAAGGCCGTCCTTCAAACCCGATTCGTGCGTGCCACCGGCCACCGTGGGGATGAGGTTGACGTAGCTCTCGCGCAGCACACCGCCGTCATCTGTGAAAGCCACACACCAGCCAGCGCCTTCGCCCTCGGCAAAGTTCTCGGTCTCTTGCGACGTGGCGAACTGCTCGCCCTCAAAGAGCGGTATCACCGGCTCACCCGCCAGACCCTGCATCAGGTAGTCACGCAGGCCACCCTTGTAAGTCCATTCCTGGGTCTCGTTGCTCTTTTCAAACGTTAACGCCACCGTCACACCAGGCATCAGCACGGCCTTGCTGCGAAGCAAATGCACCAGGTCAGGGCGCGGCAAATCGGTGCTGTCAAAGTATTTGCCGTCGGGCCAGACACGCACGCTGGTGCCGTGTTTACGCTCGCCAGGCAAGGCCTTGCGCTGGGCCAAGGGTTCGATGACGTCACCGCCCGCAAAGGCCAGTTTGGCGGCTGTGCCGTCGCGCCACACCGTGACTTGCAAGCGCTTGGCCAGCGCGTTGGTGACACTCACACCCACGCCATGCAAGCCGCCAGAAAAACTGTAGGCGCCGCCGGCACCCTTGTCGAATTTGCCACCCGCGTGCAGGCGTGTGAAGACGATTTCCAGCACCGGTACTTTTTCTTCGGGGTGCAGGCCAAAAGGGATGCCGCGCCCATCGTCGTCAACACTCACTGAGCCGTCGGTGTGCAAGGTGACCTGGATGCGTTTGCCAAATCCCGCCAGGGCTTCGTCGGCCGCGTTGTCGATGACTTCTTGCACCACATGCAGGGGGCTCTCGGTGCGCGTGTACATGCCGGGGCGCTGCTTGACGGGCTCCAGCCCTTTGAGGACTTTGATCGAGGCTTCGGCGTAGGTGCTGTTCTTTGACGTGGGCATAGGACGGCGATTTTAGGGAGTGGGCTCAGCCGTACCTGGCCATCGTCAGGCCATGGATGTCAATGTCGGTCGACCGCCCACTGATGATGTCGGCCATCAGCCGCCCCGTGCCAGCCGCCATGGTCCAGCCCAGAGTCCCGTGGCCGGTACTGAGAAAGAGATTGTTGACGGGCGTGGCGCCAATGAGGGGCGTACCGTCGGGCGTCATGGGGCGCAAGCCGCACCAAAAACTGGCCAGGGTGACGTCGCCGCCGCGCGGGAACAAGTCGGTCACCACGTGTTCGAGCGTGCGCCGACGCCCATCGTGTAATGCCAAACTGTAGCCCGCCAGTTCGGCGGTGCCGCCCACGCGAATTCGGTCGCCCAGCCGCGTGACGGCCACCTTGTGTGTCTCGTCCATGATGGTCGATTCGGGTGCACAGGCCGCGTCAGTGATGGGCACGGTGATCGAATAGCCTTTGACGGGATAGACGGGAATGCGAAGGCCCAGCGGCCTCAGCATCAATGGTGAATAGCTGCCCAGTGCCAGCACATAGGCATCCGCTTGGCGGGGGCCCTTGTCGGTACGCACTTGGGTGACGCTGCCGCCGCGCCCACCCGCCTGGTCGATGGCCTGAATCGTTGTCTCAAATGAAAAGTTAACACCGAGCTGGCCTGCCATCTCGGCCAATCTTTGAGTGAAGGCAAAGCAGTCACCCGTCTCGTCACCCGGCAACCGCAAAGCGCCAACAAACTTCTCCTGGGTGTGTTTCAGCGCAGGCTCCACGGCCACAAAACCAGCACGGTCAAGCACCTCAAAAGGCACTTTGTATTGCCGCAAGACTTCAAGGTCTTTGCTGATGCCGTCCAACTGTTTTTGGGTGCGAAAGAGTTGCAGCGTGCCTTGACTGCGTTCGTCATAGGCAACGCCCGTTTCAACGCGCAAGGCCTTCAAACAATCGCGGCTGTATTCAGCAATGGGCACCATGCGACTCTTGTTGAGGGCGTAGGCGCGCGCCGTGCAATTGGCCAGCATGGCCGCACCCCAGCGCCACATTGCGGGGTCGAGCAAGGGGCGGATGACCAGCGGGCTGTGGGTCATCAACATCCACTGTATGGCCTTGAGCGGCACACCCGGCCCGGCCCAGGGCGCCGAGTAGCCGGGGGAGACCTCGCCTGCATTGGCAAAACTCGTCTCAAGCGCCGGGCCGCTTTGGCGCTCAATGACCTCGACCTCGTGCCCTGCACGTGCCAAGTAATACGCCACTGACACGCCAATCACACCGCCACCGAGTACCAAAACTTTCATGCCATCCCCTCTGTGTTGCGCCCGACTTTATCGGGCAGCCACGGGCGAACATGCCACGTTTTCCGCTAGATTTGCGCGATGCCCACCGCCGCCCTATCCGCCCGACTCTGCATGCAACCCATGCGGGCGAGTGAAACGGCACCTTAAAACATGCACGGCAGCGGCGAGGCTTCTGATTGGGTGCAGCGGTGGGTGCACCTCATACGCCCACAAGGCACGGTGCTGGACGTGGCTTGCGGTGGCGGACGGCATGTGCGCTGGCTGGCAGCCCGGGGGTTCGTGCTCACGGGTGTGGACCGCGATGGCGCCGCTTTGGCCGCGCTGGGCGCTGTGGCTGAGATCATTGAGGCCGACATCGAACATGCAGCGTGGCCTTTGGCCGAGCGCCGCTTTGACGCTGTCGTCGTGACCAACTACTTGTGGCGCGCCTTGTTGCCCACCATCGTTCAGTCGCTCAACCCGGGTGGTGTACTGATCTACGAGACCTTTGCCGACGGTCACCAGAACGTGGGCCGCCCCAGTCGCCCCGATTTTCTTTTGCGACGCGGTGAGTTACTGCAAGTCACGCAAAGTCTGCGCGTGGTGGCCTTCGAAGAGGGCTTCATCGAAGAGCCTGCGCGCTACGTGCAGCGCGTGGTGGCGGTGGCCGAAACGGCGGGCGTTGTGGCTGCTCGATACGCGCTCAACAGCGCCAGCTAAAATGCGCCTTCGCCCAGGAAACCAGATCGCATGAAACCCATCACAGGCAGCATCGTGGCGCTCGTCACCCCGATGCAAGACGACGGCAGCGTTGATTACGCTGCGCTGCGCCGTCTGATCGACTGGCACGTGGCCGAAGGCACCGACTGCATTGGCGTGGTGGGCACGACGGGAGAATCGCCCACGGTCTCTGTTGAAGAGCACTGCGAGATCATCCGTGTGAGTGTTGAACACGCTGCTGGCCGCGTGCCGATCATGGCTGGCGCAGGTGCCAATTCCACCAGCGAAGCCATCGAGCTCACACGCTTTGCAAAAAAAGTCGGCGCCGATTGCAGCCTGCAAGTGGTGCCCTACTACAACCGCCCTTCCCAGGAAGGCATCTACCAGCACATGCGGGCCGTGGCCGAAGCGGTGGAGCTGCCGGTGGTGCTCTACAACGTGCCCAGTCGCACGGTGGCCGATATGCAGCACGACACCGTGCTGCGGTTGGCGCAAGTGCCCGGCATCGTGGGCATCAAGGAAGCCAGCGGCAACATCGAACGTGCCGCCTGGCTCATCAAGCAAGCCCCCGAAGGGTTTTCGATCTATTCAGGCGACGACGGCTCGGCCGTGGCTTTGATGCTCTTGGGCGGCCACGGCAACGTGAGCGTGACCGCCAACCTGGCGCCGCGCCTGATGCATGACATGTGCATGGCTGCCATCGAAGGCCATGTGCGCCGCGCCACAGCCATCCATTTGTTATTGCTACCCTTGCATCGCCAGCTCTTTTGCGAACCCAGCCCCTCGCCCACCAAATGGGCGATGGCGCAACTGGGACTGTGCGGCGCTGCGCTGCGCTTGCCGCTGGTGCCACTCACCGCGGCCGGTGAGGCGCTGGTGGGCCAGGCTTTGCGCGATAGCGGCTTGCGCGGCTGATCCACACCGCATCAACTTTTGACATGTGCTGCCTCGTGGTGAGTGCAGCGCAGGAGACCCCAACGTGACGTCAGCCCCCGACATGAAAACACTGCGCCCTACTCGCCTTGCATTGGCGCTTTTCCTGGTTTTCAGTCTGGGCGCATGTTCCAGCATTGAAAACTTGCTGGGCGGCGACAAAGTCGATTACCGCAGCACGGCCAGCAATCAAACCAAAGGCCTGGAAGTACCACCCGACTTGACCCAACTGGCGCGTGAAAACCGTTATCAACTGCCCGGTGGTGTGGTCAGTGCAGCAGCCACGACAAGCGGCACCGCTGTCTCGGCCAACAACGTCGCCGTTGTCGCGCCCTTGGCTGTGGGCGAGATGCGCGTGGAGCGTGCGGGCACCCAGCGCTGGCTCTTTGTACCTTTGCCACCAGAGCGCCTGTGGCCACAACTGCGCAGCTTCTGGCAAGAGCGGGGTTTTACGTTGGCCAGTGACAGTTCGGAAACCGGCGTGATGGAAACCGAGTGGGCCGAGAACCGCGCCAAGCTGCCGCAAGATTTCATTCGCCAAGCACTGGGCCGCATTTTTGACAGCCTCTACTCCACGGGCGAACGCGATCGTTTTCGCACCCGCGTTGAGCGCGTTGCCGGTGGCAGCGAGGTCTACATCAGCCACCGTGGGTTGGAGGAGGTCTATAGCAGCCCAAGCAAGGACGCCACGGTGTGGCAGCCGCGCAAGTCAGACCCGCAACTGGAGGCCGAATTTCTGAGCCGGTTGATGGTGCGCCTGGGTAGCAAAGATGAAGTGGCCCGTACCGTGGTGGCCGCAGCGCCCGAAGCCACGCCCCGAGCACGTTTGTTGACCAGCGGGGCGGCCGCCCTTGAAGTGGACGAACCCTTTGACCGCGCTTGGCGTCGTCTGGGCTTGGCGCTGGACCGCACGGGCTTCACTGTCGAGGACCGTGACCGCACCGCGGGCATTTATTTCGTGCGCTACGTCGACCCGAAAGAAACTGAGAAAGGCGAGCCCAACTTTTTCGCCAAACTCTTCAGCAGCACGCCTTCGCAAATCGGGCCGGTGAAATACCGCGTCTCGGTCAAGAGCGAAGGCAACAAGTCAACGATCTCTGTGCTCAGCTCCGCTGGCGCTGTCGAAAACAGCGACAACGCCAAGCGAATCGCCGGGCAATTGGTGGCCGAACTGAAGTAGACAAGGAGCCGTGCGGCAACGCCGGACGTGACCAATGGGCGAGGCGCCCACGTCGTGCGCGGAGATCGATGCGCACGCAAAAAAGCCCGCTCAAAGCGGGCTTCAACAACAAAAAAAGTTCGAAATTGGTGGTTGCGGGGGCAAGATTTGAACTTGCGACCTTTGGGTTATGAGCCCAACGAGCTACCAGGCTGCTCCACCCCGCGACTGAGCTTTGCAGTATAGCCGAAGTCTCGCGTGCTGCTTCATGAATCGAACATCGACGCCTACGAGCCGCGTCTTGGTGGCACCGGGTAATCCTGCATCTGAGCTTCAGGCCGATGAGCCCACACTGCTTTGGCAGGCGGGTGCCCGCTTAACCGCTTAACCGCTCGAAAGGGCGCGGTTGCGCCGCGCCGCGTGAACATTCAACCAAGCGCCATTGACGTCACACAACCCGCGCATGTCGTTTCTGATTCTGGAAGGTCTGTCCAAGTCCTATGGTGACTTCGCTGCGCTGATCGACATGAATCTTCGTGTGGAGCGCGGTGAATTCATCTCGCTGCTGGGGCCCTCGGGCTGCGGCAAGACGACCACCTTGCAGGCTATCGCCGGCTTGATTGAAGTGACGAGGGGGCGCGTACTGCTGGAGGGCCGTGACATCACACAGTTGCCCGTCAACCAGCGTGGGCTGGGTGTGGTCTTCCAAAGTTGCCCAGCCCAACGAGGGTTCGGTGCTGCTGATGGTGGCCGAGTGCGTTACCGCCAACAACAGCAACCCGGTGATGGCGCACAAACTGGCGGAGTTCTAGCTGACACCGCAGGCCAAGGCCGCCGCGCTGGAACAAAACAGTCGAGCGCTGAAAGCTCCGATAGATCAAGCGACAAAACAAAACGCCGACCTCGTGGTCGGCGTGCGCGGGACTGGATGACAGCGCAAGCTGCGCCTTGACGTCTATTTGCCAGCGTCTTCTGCCACCACTTCGGCAGCCACTTCCGGGCGGTCGAGCAATTCAACAAAGGCCATGGGCGCGTTGTCACCGACACGGAAACCCATCTTCAAGATGCGGGTGTAGCCGCCCGGGCGCGTGTTGTAACGGGGGCCCAAGACGTTGAAGAGCTTGCTCACCACGTCGCGGTCACGGGTGCGGTCAAAAGCCAGGCGGCGGTTGGCCAAAGTGGGTGTTTTGCCCAAGGTGATCAAGGGTTCAACAACGCGGCGCAATTCTTTGGCCTTGGGCACGGTTGTCTTGATGGCCTCGTGCGTGATGAGTGAATTGCACATGTTGCGCAGCATCGCCAAACGATGTGAGCTGGTGCGGTTGAGTTTTCTAAGACCGTGACGATGACGCATGATGATTCCTAACTTTTGTAATGACCACAGGCCGTATCAGGTACCCGTGGTTGCGTTGCGACCGGGTGGGTGAGCACCCGTGTCAGCAATTCAACGCTTGTCCAGGCCCTGGGGCGGCCAGTTTTCCAAACGCGCGCCCAGCGTGAGGCCACGCGAAGCGAGCACTTCCTTGATTTCGTTGAGCGACTTGCGGCCCAGGTTAGGCGTCTTGAGCAATTCGGTTTCAGTGCGCTGAATCAAATCGCCGATGTAGTAAATGTTTTCAGCCTTCAGGCAATTGGCCGAGCGAACGGTCAATTCCAGTTCATCGACCGGGCGCAACAAGATCGGATCTGGCGCAGCGCCTGAACTCTCTTTCGGGTCAGCCCGGAAGATGTTCTCGATCTCGCCTTCGAGGTGGGCAAACACAGCCAATTGTTCGACCAAGATTTTGGCCGATTGGCGAATGGCTTCTTCGGGCGAGATGGCACCGTTGGTTTCGATCTCCATCACCAACTTGTCGAGGTCGGTGCGCTGCTCAACCCGCGCATTTTCAACGGCGTAACTCACGCGGCTGACGGGCGAGAAAGAGGCGTCAAGGACAATGCGCCCAATCGACTTGGTGGTTTCATCACCGTAACGTCGAACGTTACCCGGCACATAACCACGGCCCTTTTCGACCTTGATTTGCATGTCGAGCTTGCCACCTTGTGACAGGTGCGCAATGACGTGCTCGGGGTTGATGATTTCGACGTCGTGCGGCGTTTGAATGTCGGCCGCAGTGACGGGGCCTTCGCCCTCTTTGCGCAGCACCAACGTGACTTCGTCGCGGTTGTGCAAACGGAAGACCACGTTCTTGAGGTTCAGCATGATGTGAACCACGTCTTCTTGCACGCCATCAATGGCAGAGTACTCGTGCAAGACACCTGCGATGGTGACTTCGGTGGGCGCGTAGCCGACCAAGGATGAGAGCAAAACGCGGCGCAGCGCGTTGCCCAGCGTGTGGCCGTAGCCACGCTCAAAAGGCTCTAACGTGGCTTTGGCGCGATTGCCGCCCAGAGGTTCGACTTGAATGGCCTTGGGCTTGAGAAGTGTGGTTTGCATTGAGGTGGAGTTCCTGTCAATACCCTCGGCTCGTTACACCGATAAGGCTGATGGACCATGCCGGACAGTCAATTCGGCGCTACGTGTCCGACACGCGAAGCGCTAATGGGGGATTGAGAATACAAAGCCGACATGGCGGCGGGCTTGTACGCCCACTGCCTCATCTCGACCTGATTAACGCGAATACAACTCGACGATGAGTGCTTCTTTGATCTCGGCGCCAAACTGGTCGCGATCGGGGACCTTCTTGAAGACACCCTCCATCTTGGTGGCGTCGACCTGAACCCAGTCGCACAGACCAACCGACTGCGCCAGTTTCAGCGCATCAACAACGCGCAATTGCGCTTTGGATTTGTCGCGCATGGCGATGGTGTCGCCTGCCTTGACTGCGTAAGACGGGATGTTAACGACCTGGCCGTTGACCATCAGCGCTTTGTGGGAGACCAATTGGCGCGCTTCAGCACGGGTAGAGCCAAAGCCCATGCGATAGACAACGTTGTCCAGACGCGATTCCAGCAAGGCCAACAAGTTGGCACCGGTATTGCCTTTGCGGCGCTCTGCCTCGGCAAAGTAGCGACGGAATTGGCGCTCCAGAACGCCATACATGCGCTTGACCTTTTGCTTCTCGCGCAGCTGGATCCCGTAGTCCGAGGTGCGTGAGCCGCTGGTGCGGCCGTGCTGCCCGGGCTTGCTTTCGAATTTCGACTTGTCTCCGATGGCGCGCCGTGCGCTCTTCAGGAACAAGTCGGTGCCTTCACGGCGTGAGAGTTTGGCCTTGGGGCCGAGGTAACGTGCCACGTGACTTCCTTTGGTTTTCTAACGCGGCCGACGCCTCGCAATGAGGTGCACCGCGTGAGTCAGAGCGAGAGCACATCTGCGGCTCTGACGGTGGGCTTATGAGTCAGGCGAGAGGGCCTTTCTCGGAGACGGCTGACTGCGCAAAATGCACCTTCAGCAAAGAACACAATTCTAGCGAAACGAGCACTGCGCCCGCTTCAACTACAACTCAGATACGACGTCGTTTTTGAGGGCGGCAACCGTTGTGCGGAATTGGCGTGACGTCGCTGATCGAATTGATGCGAATGCCCAGCGAGGCCAAGGCGCGCACCGAAGACTCACGACCAGGGCCTGGGCCTTTGATGCGCACGTCGAGATTCTTGATGCCTTGCTCTTGCGCGGCGCGGCCAGCCACTTCCGCGGCCACCTGAGCGGCAAACGGCGTGGACTTGCGCGAGCCCTTGAAACCTTGGCCACCACTGGAAGCCCATGCCAACGCGCCCCCTTGGCGGTCGGTGATGGTGATGATGGTGTTGTTGAACGATGCGTGAACGTGTGCAACGCCGTCTGCAATGTTCTTGCGGACTTTCTTGCTAACGCGTCGTGCAGCGGTATTGACGGGTGCTTTGGCCATGTCGTGCTTTCAGGTCAGTTGCGGCTGTGGACGCTTACTTCTTCAACGCCGCAGCGCCTTTTTTCGGCCCCTTGCGGGTACGGGCGTTTGTGCGTGTGCGTTGGCCGCGAACGGGCAGACCACGACGATGACGGAAGCCGCGGTAGCAGCCCAGGTCCATCAAACGCTTGATGCTGATGGACAGCTCGCGACGCAGGTCACCTTCAATGGTCAAACGACCAATCTCGTCGCGAATGCGCTCGAGGTCGGTGTCGGTGAGATCTTTGATCTTCTTGGAATAGTCGATGCCAACGGCTTCGCAGATTTTCTGCGCCGTCGGACGACCAATGCCATAGATCGACGTGAGACCAATCTCAGCGTGTTTGTGTGGCGGAATGTTGATGCCAGCAATGCGTGCCATATAGATCCTCTTGCTTAACCTTGACGCTGCTTATGACGTGGGTCGGTGCAAATGACACGAACCACACCTTTGCGGCGAATGACCTTGCAGTTACGGCACATCTTCTTCACGGAAGCGGCTACTTTCATGCTATCTCCTTGAACTCTTCATATGGCACCGATGTCAATCGGTGCAGGACTCAAATCGCTGGGTGCCATCTCAATTTCCGGCAACTTCGGGCAACTTCAATTTGCCTTGAAGTTGGCCTTCTTCAACAGACTCTCGTACTGTTGACTCATCACATAACTTTGGACCTGCGCCCAGAAGTCCATCGTCACCACGACGATGATGAGCAAAGATGTCCCGCCGAAATAAAACGGCACGTTGTATTTCAAAACCAGGAACTCGGGCAACAAGCACACCAAGGTGATGTAGATGGCACCAACCAAGGTCAAGCGGCCCAGAATTTTGTCAATGTGCTTGGCAGTTTGTTCACCTGGACGAATACCCGGAATGAACCCGCCACTCTTCTTCAAATTGTCAGCAGTCTCGCGGCTATTAAAAACCAGGGCTGTGTAGAAGAAACAAAAGAAAACGATCATGGCTGCGTACAGCATGACGTAAATCGGTTGCCCAGGCGACAGGGCGCCCGAGAGGTCTTTCAACCAGCGCATGCCTTCGCCGGTGGCGAACCATCCCACGATGGTGGCGGGCAACAGGATGATGGACGACGCAAAGATCGGCGGAATGACACCGGACATGTTGAGCTTCAAAGGCAGATGCGACGATTGCCCACCATAAACTTTGTTGCCCACTTGGCGTTTGGCGTAATTCACCAAAATCTTGCGCTGACCGCGTTCAACAAACACCACCACAAAGGTGACACCAATCACCACGGCAATGATGAAGAGGCAGGCGAAAATGCCCATGGCTCCCGTGCGCACCAATTCAAACAAACCGCCCAGGGCGCTGGGTAAACCAGCCACGATACCGCCAAAGATGAGGATAGAGATGCCGTTGCCCAAACCGCGCTCGGTGATTTGTTCACCCAACCACATCAAGAACATCGTGCCGGCAACGAGACTCACCACCGCCGTCATGCGAAAGCCAAATCCGGGTGATATGAACAAACCTGCAGAACCTTCAAGGCCCAAGGCAATCGCCAGAGACTGGAATACCGCCAACAGCAGCGTGCCGTAGCGTGTGTACTGGGTGATCTTGCGCCGACCCGATTCGCCTTCTTTTTTCAGCGTCTCAAGCGTGGGCACCACATAGGTCATCAACTGCATGATGATCGAGGCAGAGATGTAGGGCATGATGCCCAACGCAAAAACGGTGAACCGCGACAACGCACCACCGCTGAACATGTTGAACAAGTTCAGAATGCCGCCTTGCTGGCCCTTGAAAAGGGCTTGCAATTGCACAGGATCAATGCCCGGCACAGGAATGTGCGCGCCCACGCGATAGACCACGAGCGCGAGCACCAAGAAGATGATGCGGCGACGCAAGTCACCGAACTTCCCGGTTTTAGCCAGCTGTGTCGCGTTGGTAGCCACGTTCCTTAACTTTCGATCTTACTCAATGGCGGCGTTGAAAAATCAACCTTGCTCGACGATCGAGCCGCCAGCGGCTTCAATCGCGACTTTGGCGCCGGCGGTTGCGCCGATGCCCTTGAGCACAACCTTGCGGCTGAGCTCACCGGACTTGATGACTTTGACGATCTTGACGATGTTGCGCACCAGACCAGCTTGTTTGAGCACTTGCAGGTCGATGTCGTCGATGGCCAACTTTTGCAGGTCCGCCAGGGTGACTTCGCCGTTGTACTTGAGCAAGGCCGACTTGAAGCCGCGCTTGGGCAAGCGGCGTTGCAAAGGCATCTGACCGCCTTCAAAACCCACCTTGTGGTAACCACCGGCACGCGAGCTTTGGCCCTTGTGGCCGCGGCCCGCAGTTTTGCCCAGACCAGACCCAATGCCACGACCGACACGACGGCGGTTCTTTTTGCTGCCTAACGCAGGCTTGATTGTGTTGATCTGCATCAGAGCACCTTCACCAAATAGGCGACCTTGTTGATCATGCCGCGCACTGCGGGCGTGTCTTCCAGCACACGCTGGCTGTCGATGCGACGAAGACCCAGGCCGCGCACAGTGTCGCGGTGCGACTGGCGCGTACCTGCCACGCTCTTGACGAGCTTGACCGTCAGGGTCTTTTTGTCGGATGTTGCTTCAGACATTTTTGTTCTCCACTAAGCTGTCAGCTGAGCTTTTCAGTTGAAGAGGTCTTCAACCGATTTGCCGCGTTTGGCCGCTACTTCACCCGGCGTTGTCGAGCGCTTGAGCGCGTCGAGCGTGGCGCGAACCATGTTGTACGGATTGGTTGAACCCAGGCTCTTGGCCACGATGTCGGTCACACCCATGACTTCAAACACTGCGCGCATGGGGCCACCAGCAATGATGCCGGTACCGGCTGCCGCCGGCGCCATCAGCACCTTGGCCGCACCATGCTCACCTCGAACGTTGTGATGGATGGAGCCGTTCTTCAGGCTCACCTTGACCAGGTTGCGGCGCGCGGACTCCATGGCCTTTTGCACGGCCACAGGAACTTCCTTGGCCTTGCCTTTGCCCATGCCAATGCGACCGTCGCCGTCGCCAACCACCGTCAGAGCCGCGAAGCTCAGGGTGCGACCGCCTTTAACAACTTTGGTGACGCGGTTAACCGCGATCATCTTTTCTTTGAGCCCGTCGTCGTTGCCTTCGGCCTGCGCGCGGGGAGTGAACTTTGCCATTTGATCGGACCTTTCCGGTGCAGCGTGTTTAGAACTGGAGACCGGCTTCGCGAGCCGCTTCTGCCACAGCCTTCACGCGACCGTGATAAGCAAAACCCGAGCGGTCGAAAGCGACCTTCTCGATCCCAGCGGCTTTGGCGCGTTCAGCAATGCGCTTGCCGATGACGGCAGCTGCTGTAACGCTGGCGCCCTTGCCAGCCGCACCCAGTTCGGTGCGCATTTCTTTTTCCGCCGTAGAGGCACTGGCCAACACGCGCATGCCGTCGTCGGATATGACGTTGGCATAGATGTGCAGGTTGGAGCGAAACACCGTTAAGCGCGCGACTTCTTGGGCCGCGATGCGCAAGCGAGTTTGCCGCGCACGGCGCAGGCGTTGTTCCTTCTTCGTCAACATGGTGTCGCTCCTTACTTCTTCTTCGTCTCTTTCAAGACCACGCGCTCGCCGGCGTAGCGGATGCCCTTGCCCTTGTAAGGCTCGGGCGGACGGAAGGCACGCACCTCAGCAGCAACTTGACCCACACGTTGGCGGTCGGCACCAGAGATGATGATTTCGGTCTGCGTTGGCGTGGCCACTTTCACGCCTTCAGGCATGTCTTTGACAACGGGGTGTGAGAAACCAATCTGCAAGTTCAGCTTGCTGCCTGCGGCTTGGGCACGAAAACCCACGCCGACAAG
>JAYVRO010000431.1:0-13856 GCA_043776165.1 Rubrivivax sp.
GCTTGCCACAGCGCATTCAACACCTCGTCTACCTTGACGCCATCGTGCCCCGCAGCGGCGAGCGCTGGAGCGACTTTCACGACACTGCGAGGCGCGAGCAATGTCGCACAGACATCGCCCGACATGGCACGCTGCCTGTGCCTGACCCGGAAATCTACGCATTGCCAAGTGACGAAGAGGCCTGGGTGCGTCGCCGCCTTGTGCCCCAACCCGGTGGTGTGTATGACGATGTCTTGACGTTTGACACTGGTCGAGTTGCGGGTCTTTCCCGCACTTTCGTGGACTGCAACGAACCCGCTGTACCGGGCGTGGCCAAGTCGCGTGTTCGCGTCCGCAGTGAACCCGGATGGCAGGTGCAGACCTTGGCCACAGGGCACGATGCGATGATCAGCGCGCCCCAGGCTTTGGCCACCATCTTGTGCGCCTTGGCCAAGGACCCATGAGCTGACCTGACCCTAAAGCGTCAGTGCAGCAAGCCCGGAAACACCAGCTCGAACGGCGCGACGGGCGCCTCAAATGAGTGGGCGTCTTCGGTCATGCAAAAGAAGGTGCCCTTCATTTGGCCGTGTGGTGTGGCCACGCGGGTCCCGCTCGTGTACTCGAAGGTCTCGCCGGGTTTGAGCAAGGGCTGGTGCCCGACAACGGCCAGACCACGCACCTCTTCAACGTGGTTGTTGGCGTCGGTGATGACCCAGTGGCGTGCCACCAGCTGTGCCGTGACGCTGCCGCTGTTGCGCACGCTCACGGTGTAAGCAAACGCAAAAGGGCCGCTGGGCGGGTGGGACTGTTCGGCCACGTATTGCACGCGGACGCTGACGCTGAATTCGGCTTTGGCCATGAGCAGCATTGTAGAGACGGGCTTTCTACAATCGCCCTTCATGAGCTTCGCCAAACCCACTTTCCACATTGCTCCCAGCCTCTTGTCCGCAGACTTTGCCCGCTTGGGCGACGAAGTCAAAAGCGTCATCGCCGCAGGGGCGGACTGGATCCACTTCGATGTGATGGACAACCACTATGTGCCCAACCTGACTTTCGGCCCCATGGTCTGCCAAGCGCTGCGCCGGCACAGCACCGTGCCCATCGACGTGCACTTGATGGTGCAGCCCGTGGACTCGCTGGCCCTGGCCTTTGCCCAGGCCGGTGCCGACCTCATCAGCTTTCACCCCGACGCGAGCGCCCATGTCGACCGCACGCTGCAAGTCATCCGCGGTGCGGGCTGCAAGGCGGGTTTGGTGTTCAACCCCGCCATGCCGCTGGACGTGCTGGAGTGGTGCATCGACAAGCTGGACCTGGTGCTCATCATGAGCGTCAACCCTGGTTTTGGTGGACAGAGTTTCATCGACAGCGCCTTGCGTAAGGTGGAAAGTGCAAGGCGACTGATCGAAGCCAGCGGCCGGGACGTCCGCCTGGAGGTGGACGGCGGCATCAAGGTCGACAACATCCGCCGCGTGGCCGATGCCGGGGCCGATACGTTTGTGGCGGGCAGCGCGATTTTTGGTGCAGCCGATTACAAGGCGGTGATCGATGCGATGCGCGCCGAACTTGCCTGATTCAAAGCGGCATCCACAAAGCGCTGCTCACAAAACTACCCAGGCAAAAACGCCAAGCCCGTTTGCGCAAGACCCACCAAGTCAATGTTCTGCTCGTTCAGGGGTAGCTCGGCCGCCATCAGCGCCAGCGACGTTGGCGTGAACTGGTGGCTTGCCAAGGTGCCGCTCCAATAGGCCAGGTCAGCCGTCGGGGGCTCGATGCCCACCAGGTTGCGATACAGCAGGCGCACTTCGGCCTCAGCGTCAAAGCCCATGCCCAGCCGAGCCTCAAGCGCCAACTGCATGAGCTCGGGCGTGGCCATGCCGCCGTCGAGCAATCGCAAGCCAATGCCCGCGTAAGCCGCGTTGCCAATAGCCTCGCGCCCAAACACCGCGCCCAGGATGCGTGCCGTGATGCCCGCGTTGCCTTGCAAATCGAAGGCCAGCGACTGATCGGCGAAGGCCAAGCGTTCGATGCTGATGAGCGAGTCGACGCCTTCGTTACCCGTGCGTGTCTGAATGCTCAGCGGTGTTGCGCCCACCGCGAGAAGGTAGTCAGCGCGCCGGAGCCGATAGACGGCGGTGTCGATGCCGGCGCCGCCGTCAAGGGTGTCGTTGCCGTCGCCGCCATCGAGGCGATCGTTACCAGCACCACCTTTCAGCACATTGTCCGCACTCGTGCCCACCAGGTACTGCCCGCTGCTGCCTTGGCCCAGCGCACCGCCCAGGCCATCACCTCCGTAGAGCCACATCAAGGCCGCAATGTCATAAGGGCTGTAGCTTGAGTGGTGGCCGCCCACTTGGGTGTACGACATCAAGGTGTAGGCCGTGTTGTCTTGGCCCACGGGCAAGGTGATGCCGCCTTGAAACGGGTGCTTCAAACCGAGCGCATGGCCCAGCTCGTGCAGCAGCAGCTCGTGGCCGCCGTTGGCGGCAGTGGGCGCATTGGTGATGCTGCTCCACTCGGCGTTGTCGATGTAAATGGTCGCGTCGGCGCTGTAGGCAGTGACTCGGTTGCCCAAGGAGGTGTAGCTGAAGGCGTTGCTGCAAAAACCTGTCACCTCGGCGCCCACCACGTTGGCCGCTGCAAAGCGAATGTCTGCTGCGTCGGCGTTGGTGGTCGCGCTGAAGTGGATGCCCGCGATCTGCTCCACAGTGGCCAGCAGCGTGACCACGGCGGCTTGCTGCGCAGCGTTGAAGGCCCGTGTAGGGCCGTCAAGCAGGGCTGCGTCAGATGCTTTGACGGCGCCTAATGTGAAAGTGTAGTAGAGGGTGTTGCGGGCTGGCGCCAGCCAGTTCCAGCCCGGGCCCTGGGCCAGCAGCGCGTCAACATGGGTCAGGCCCGAGGCGGGTTGCGCCGTGATCTCAGCGAGGGTGGGCATGGCTGGTTGAGGGTTCAGATGTCGTGCATGTTATCGGCGCAAACCCACGGTGCTGAAGCCGCAAACCTGAGCGTGTGACAGCGTGTGCCAGTACGGATGCGCGATTGCGCGGACGCGCGGGGCACGGTCGTGAGCTCGCCGCGCACCGCGCCTCAACCCAAGCGGTCTACCTGGGTCACCAGCACCACTGAGCTCGTGGTTTTGATGACGCCCTTGATCTCGCCAATGTCGTCCAAAAGCGCATCGAGCCGACGTGTTGACTCGGTGCGCAACAAGGCGATGTAGTCAAACTCGCCACTCACCGAACTGAGCTGTTTGAGCTCGGGCATCTTGGCCAAATGGCGTGTTACGTCGCGTGCCGCTTTGGGCTCGACGGTGATGCCCACATAGGCCTGCACGCCGTGCTCGCCTTGGTCATGTGCCAAGCGCGCGGTGTAGCCCACGATCACGCCTTCACGCTCCAAGCGCGTCAACCGCGCCAGCACCGTGGTGCGCGCCACGCCCAGCTTGCGTGCGATGTTGGCGGTGCTCTCGCGGGCGTTGCTTTGCAGCAAGGTCAGCAGCTTGCGGTCAAGGTCGTCTTTGTCCATTGCGGTGCATTATGTCGAGGAGTATCGACATATCGTCAACGAAATAGTCATTCAAGACAAAGTCATGCTTTTATTCGTCAATGCATGTCCCTAGACTGCCGCCACTGTTAACGGAGGCACCATGAAAATTGCATTGCTCGGCGCTGGCCATATCGGCCAAACCATTGCCCGCCTGCTGGCGCACAGCGGCGACTACCACGTCACCGTGATCGACCGCAGCGCGCCAGCCCTGGCCAAGCTGCCACAGCACGCGCACATCACTCGTTTGCAAACCGAAACAAGCGACGCGCAGGCCTTGCGCGCGGCCCTGTTGGGCCACGCCGCCGTCATCAACGCGCTGCCCTATCACCTGGCCACCTTGGCCGCAACACAAGCCTTGGCCGCAGGCTGCCACTACTTTGACTTGACCGAGGACGTGGCTGCCACGCGTGCTATCAAGGCCTTGGCCCAGGGTGCGCGCACGGCCTTCATGCCGCAGTGCGGTTTGGCGCCAGGTTTCATCGGCATCGTGGCGCACCACTTGTGCCAGTCGTTCGAACGGTTGGTCGACGTCAAGATGCGCGTAGGCGCGCTGCCCGCCTTCCCCACCAACGCCCTGAAATACAACCTCACCTGGAGCGTTGATGGCCTCATCAACGAGTACTGCCATCCCTGCGAAGCCATTCGCGATGGACGCAACATCGAGGTGTTGGCGCTCGAAGGGCTAGAGCACTTCTCGCTGGACGGCACCGAGTACGAGGCCTTCAATACCAGCGGTGGCCTGGGCACCTTGTGTGAAACCCTAGCGGGCCGCGTGCAGACGCTGGACTACAAAAGTGTGCGCTACCCCGGCCACCGCGATCTGATGCAAATGCTGCTGGGTGACTTGCAACTGAGCAAAGACCCCGAGACGCTGAAAACCATCATGCGCCGCGCCATACCCGCCACCATGCAAGACGTGGTGCTGGTGTTCGTCACCGTCAGCGGCTTGCGTGACGGGCAATTGGTGCAAGAAGTTTTTGCGCGCAAGATTTTTGCGGACCGCAGCGAAGCCGCGCCGCTCTCGGCGATCCAGATCACCACCGCTGCGGGCATCTGTGCCGCCGTGGACTTGTTCCGCGAAGGACAGTTGCCGCGCAGTGGTTTTATCCGCCAAGAGCAAGTGCCGCTGCCAGCGTTTTTGGCCAACCGATTTGGCGCAGCCTATCAACAGTCGCGCCAGGTGGAGAGCATTGGCTGACAGTACGGCGTGGTTGCGGCGTACCTGCGGCGTGGTTGCGGAATCGGTGCGGCATGGGCGCGACATCGATGCGAACTCGGTGCGAAATCGGTACTGAGGCCGTGACGCAAAATTGGGCCTAACGAGAGCCTTCTTTTGCACCATGTCCAACCCACTCATTCCGCAGCTGCGGCCGGGGCCCGCAGGCCCCATGCCACCCGAGCACAAACGCTTTAACGCACTGTTGACAAAGATCGACAAGGCCCGTGAAGCGCTGCAAACCTGGCAGGTGCAAGTGCCCCTTGCCCTGGCCATGCACAGCCAAGTCGTGCAGCCGCTGATCGACGAATACGACGTCCACGAACGCGCCTTGTTGGCTGAGATGGACGCCCTGCTCGCGCAGCCGGGTTACAGCAACAGCGACAAAAACACATTGCGCGGCCTGGTGCTGGAGTTGGCGCAAGAGCTGATCGAGACCGGGGCTGATGAGGACGTGCCAGCGCTCAAGGCCATCTACAACCGACACTCTGAAACCGGCTTCGACGACGATCAAAAGGTGGAGCTTGAAGCCATGCGGGCCCTGCTCGAGGACGCCATGGGCATTGACTTGAGCGATGTCGTGGCCACGTCGGAAGAAGAGCTCATCCACCTGGCGCGCGCCAAGTTGGCCGCGCAAGCGGGTGCGGGGCGAGCTGGTTCGAAGAACGGCGCAGAGCACGGGTCAGAGCATGGTTCACCTTTCGGCGATGAACTCGACGATCCCTTTGCCGCGCCGCGCGCCAAGAAGCCCAAGAAGCTGAGCAAGGCGCAGCTTCAGCGCGAAGCCGACGCACAGCAAGTGGCGCAATCGGTGCGGGATGTCTATCGAAAGCTCGCCAGTGCGCTGCACCCCGACCGCGCTGCTGACGACACCGAACGCGGTTCGCGCACGGCCTTGATGCAGCGTGTGAACCAAGCCTACGAACGCAACGATCTGTTGGCCCTGCTCACCCTGCAACTGGAAATTGAGCAAGTCGACGTTGCGCACTTGGCGCAGCAAACCGCCGCGCGCGTGAGGCAGTTCAACCAGGTGTTGGCCGAACAACTGGCCGAACTTGAAGGAGCCATTCAAGAGCGCGAGATGGCTTTTTGTCATGCCATCAACCATGTGCCCGACAAGGCCCTGGACCCTCGGCGTTTGCACCTCGTTGTCAGCGCCGCCAAGGGTGAAATTAACTTGGCCCTGTACATGCTTGAGCGCAAGCGCGTGGCCTTGCGCGACAAGGCCAGTGCCAAGCGCTGGCTCAAGCAAGAGCGGGCTGATCAACGCATGGACCCGTTCGGGTACTTTTGAAGGGGAGTTGGCATGAGCGCCTGAAGGCCCTCGCGCGATCCAACTTGATCAGCGTCAACAAGCTGATCGACGAACGGGCAGCCGTGACGTTGGCCAACTACGACGCCAGGGTTCGCTTCGAGACCCGGGCTGCGCTTGGCAACCGTCGGCGTGCAGGCGCACCCCGCAGTGCGCCTGGGGCGATCTGCCGTCCTTCGGTGGTCGTCATCGACGAATTCCTGCGCATGTGTACGATACACACGATGACCAGTGCCGAGCTGATTCGCCGAATGAAGAAGGCCGGCTGGGTACTGCGGGGCAGCAAGGGCTCCCACCACATCTTCATCCACCCGCAGCGGCCCGGCCATGTCAGCGTGCCGCATCCGAAGAAGGACCTGGGAGCCGGCTTGCTCGACAAATTGATGAAGCAGACGGGGCTGCAATGACACGAGGAACAAGAACATGAACTATGTGATTGCGATTGAGCCCGGTGACAAGAAGCACGCCTTCGGTATTGCCGTGCCCGACTTGCCCGGCTGCTTCTCGGCCGGTGACACACTGGACGAAGCGATCGCCAACGCACGCGAGGCGATCGAGCTCTGGCTCGAGACCGCGATCGACGATGGCCTGCCCGTGCCCGAACCGCAGCCACTGTCCAAACACCAGGCGAATGCGGAATTCGCCGGGTGGATCTGGGCCGTGGTTGCCGTCGACCTGGCCTCGCTGTCAGACAAAGTCGAGCGCATCAACATCACACTGCCGGCGCGCGTGCTGCGCCGTATCGACCAGGCGGCAAGGCAAGCCGGCGAAACGCGGTCAGCCTATCTGGCCCGGCGAGCGCTGGCGGCCTGACCGACAGGCTTAAAAAGCTGCTCGCCAAGCGGCTGGACACCCCCCCGGGGCATAATCGCGGCTTGTTCATTTTCGAGAGAACTCCTTGGACCAAAGTCACCCTCGGTGACCGTCCGCTCCGGCCAGTGCCAAGGGCACTTTGCGCGCTGGGGTGAGGCGGTTTAACACCGAACATCACCCCCCTGAGCCGCCCCGTGCGCTGCTTGCGTCAAGTAGCTGCACCCCGCCGGAGAGAGTTCATGCTCAACGTCTTCACGCTGGCCAATGGCCGCTTGTTTCAAGAAGAAATCGACGAGGCCGCTGGCCTTGCTCGGCGTTTCAATGAAGTGCAACCCGTTTGGGTTGATCTGGAGGCCCCTACCGAAGAAGAAAAGGGCTGGATCAGCAGCTACTTTGGGTTGACCATCCCCAATGACGCGGTGGACGACGACATTGAAGAGTCGGCGCGGTTTTACGAAGAAGACAACGGCGAGTTGCACATCCGCTCAGACTTTTTGATCGACGCCGACGACGGCCCCGACGGCCACCCCGCACGCAACGTGCGCGTGGCCTTCATCTTGCACAACAAAGTGCTGTTTTCCATTCACTCCGAAGACCTGCCCGTTTTCCGGCTCCTGCGCTTGCGCGCGCGGCGCATCCCGGCCTTGATTGAAGACGCCAAAGACGTCTTGCTCAAGCTCTACGACGCAGACGCAGAATACTCAGCCGACGCGCTGGAAGGCATCTACGACAACCTGGAAAAGGTCAGCGCCAAGGTGCTCACGCAGGACGTTAACGACGCCATGGCCGGTGAAGCGCTGCAAGCCATTGCCCGCGAAGAAGATTTGAACGGGCGCATCCGGCGCAACGTGATGGACACCCGCCGAGCACTCAGCTTCATGATGCGCAGTCGGATGCTGAATGCCGACCAGTTTGAAGAGGCGCGGCAGATCTTGCGCGACATCGATTCGCTCGATTCCCACACCGCGTTTTTGTTCGACAAGATCAACTTCTTGATGGACGCCACGGTGGGTTTCATCAACATCAACCAGAACAAGATCATCAAGATCTTTTCGGTGGCCAGCGTCGCTTTGTTGCCACCCACCTTGATAGCGAGCGTCTACGGCATGAACTTCAAGGCCATGCCGGAGCTGGACTGGGCCTGGGGCTACCCGTTTGCGTTGGCGCTGATGGCAGCTTCGGTGGCCGCGCCTTTTATTTACTTTCGCCGCAAAGGTTGGCTGCGTTGAGAGCGCTGGGGGGCGAATAAAAGCTGCTGTGCGGCGCCCTGGGTGAACAGGGAGGAGGAGGGAGGAGAAAAGTCACCTGGGATTGCATGCCGCTTCGTTGAAGAAGCTGCCAGTCCGCACAGCAGGGGGAAAGAGGCTGACCCTTGGCCATCGGTGGGTATGAGCGCTGCCCCGCCGACAAAGTTCCCGCTCTCCTAGAATCGCAGCACGCCAAGAGGGGCACACCCATGCTTTATCCCGAACTTTTCAAGCAACTCGAATCCGTGCGCTGGAGCATGGAAACCGACATCCCTTGGGCCAGTTTTGACACGGCCTCGCTCAGCGAAGAGCAAGCCCAAACCATCAAGATGAACGCCATCACCGAGTGGGCCGCGTTGCCCGCCACCGAGATGTTCTTGCGAGACAACCGTGACGACAGCGACTTCTCGGCCTTCATGAGCGTGTGGTTTTTTGAGGAACAAAAACACTCGCTGGTCTTGATGGAATATCTGCGCCGTTTCAGGCCCGACCTGGTGCCCACCGAAGCCGAGTTGCACGCCGTGCGGTTCGAGTTTGACCCCGCACCTGCGCTAGAGACCTTGATGATGCATTTTTGCGGCGAGATCCGTCTCAACCATTGGTACCGGCGCGCGGCCGAATGGCACACCGAGCCGGTCATCAAAGCCATCTACGAAACGCTGGCGCGTGACGAAGCCCGCCACGGCGGCGCCTATCTGCGTTACATGAAACGTGCAATGGCAAAATTTGGCGACGAAGCCCGTGCTGCGTTTGCCAAAGTCGGCGTGCTGATGGCCAGCGCGCGGCGCACGGCGCAGGCGCTGCACCCAACCAACTTGCACGTGAACATCAGCCTCTTTCCGCGCGACACCATCCAAAGCCGCCTGCCCGACCCGCAGTGGTTAGAGCAATGGTTAGACACACAAATCAAGTTTGACGCCGTGTGGGAAAACAAGGTCGTCGAGCGCATCTTGCACAACATGAGCCTGCTGCTCGAGCGCAGCTTCACCACTGTGCAAGAGCTCAATCGCTACCGCAAGGAAATGACGGTTTCGGTGGCGCGGGCAGCGCGCCCCCTGGCCGTCTGACGCTCAACAGACGCGCTCAGCAGACGATCAGCGGACGCTCAGCGGACCCTCAACCACGTGCGGCGATGGCGGCCTTGCGGTCTGCCGCCACACGCTGTGCCGATGGCCGCTCGCCCACCAGGGCGACGTACGATTTCCAGTCGAAACCAGCGGCGCTGAGCATGTCTTCACCAAACACCGCCTTGGTGGACTGCGCCACCAGCGGCAAGCTCACGTAGGCCGCGCAGTCGGCGAGCGTGAAGGTCGAACCGCCTATGTAAGGTGAAAGTTTGGCCAAGCGTTTGAAGGCCGGTATGTTGCGACTGAGCTTGTCCTTCACCTGGGCCTGCACGTCGCCGCTCACGGTGCCGCCAAAAAACGCCTGGGCGTACAACTCGCGTGCCACCAGTTCCAGGTGCAGCTCAATGAACGTTGTCAGCTCGCGCAGCTTGGCGGCGGCAAATGGGTCTGTGGGCATCAGCGCCGGTGTGGGGGCCAAGGCTTCCAGGTAATCGACGATCACCTGGCTCTCGCACAGCGTGCCTTGTTCGGTTTTGATGAAGGGGATCTTGGCCAGGGGTGAGGCCGACAGCACGGTTTCGTCAGTGCTGCGTGTCATGACCGTTTCTTCTGTGAATGGCAGGCCTTTTTCAAGCAGCACGAGCTTGACCTTGTTGTAGTAATTTGAAACTGCAAAACCGCAAAGAGTGATCATCGTGATGGCTCCGTCAAAAAGTTGAAATGCTGTAAGGTGGGTGTGGCAGTTTGCATGGTGCATGGTGCATGCGGATGCGAAGTTTATGCGCGCTGCTCGCCAGTGCGTCCACGCCATCGCGTCCAACCGCACGGCTCAGCGCCGATTCACCAAAATCATGCCCGTCACCACCGCAGCCAAGGCCACGGCGATGCGCAGCGTCACGGGCTCACCCAAGAGCAGCGCGCCAGCCAACAAACCTGAAATCGGCGCCAACAAAGTGAAGGCCGATACGCGCGTGGCGGGGTAGTGGCGCATCAGCCAAAACCAGGTCAAGTAGCTGGCAAAAGTGATGACCACGGTTTGAAAAACCATGGCTGCCAAGGCGCTGGCGCGAATGCTCTGGGGCACGGGTTCGCCCATGGCCCACGACGCCAAACCCAGGGCCGCGGCAGACACTGCCAACTGGTACAGCAGTGCCTTCTCCGGCGTGGCGCTGGTCAAGCGGCTGCCACGCAAGACCAGGGTGGTCGCACCCCACAAAACGGCGGTGGTGATGCCCAGAGCGTCACCCAGCCACTGGCGCGGATAGGCGGTTGCGTTGGCACTGTTTCCGCCAACTGAGCCACCCACTGACTGGCCAGCGCCATCGCCAAAGCCTTCGGCAAAGGCCCACACAACGCCTGCGAATGCGGCCGTCAAACCAGCGGCTTGCCATTTGCTCAAGCGCTCTTTGCGGTCGATCAAGGGCATGCCCAGCGCCACGACAAAGGGAGACAGGTAAACAAACACTGTCATGCGCGACGCGCTGGTGAATTGCAACCCACTGAACATGCAGGCGAATTCGGCGGCGAAGAGCAGTCCAGCCACAAGGCCCGCGTGGCCCGTGCCGTCGCGTTCCCAGATACGGATGCCGCGTGCCTTCGCCCAGGCCGCCAACAAGAGCGCCGCGCCCAGGGAGCGCAGCGCGGCCTGCAGCAGGGGCGGCACGTCTTGAAGCGCCACCTTGGTGGCCACATTGTTCATGCCCCACAGGGTGCAACACAGCACCAGCAGCAGCACCGCAGTGCTGTCGAGCTGGGGTTTGCGGTCGTCGGTCATGGGCCTGCGCTTGATGATGGGAGGGGGCTCGAGATGGGGTGGATCGGCCGAAGGGCCGCGCGAATTGTCAGCGTGTCAACGAGTTGCTTTCCCCTGAGGCACGAACCGGCAATTCAGGTCGACCGTGCAACGCCTTGGCAAGGTCGGCAGCAGTCATCCAGGATTTGAATTCTGTCGTTCGCGTTCCTAGGGTTGAGCGCCTACTTTTGCCGCACTTTGGCGCGCCGTGCTGGATGGAATTGTGCAAAATAGAACGACCGTTCGTATTATTTACTCAGCACCCAAGCACCCAAGCACCCAAGCACTCACCCGTCCGCCCTAACCCGCTGTTCAGAGTCGTCTGCCCCATGCCCAGTCGCCGCCCAAAGGCCGTCACCGCACCCCAGCCCAAAGGGCATCAAACCCGTGTTGCCATCCTGGACGCTGCGCTGAGCCTGGCTTCGCACATGGGGCTGGAAGGTTTGTCGATCGGCGCCCTGGCCGAGCTCATGCAGATGAGCAAGTCGGGCGTGTTTGCACATTTCGGTTCTCGCGAAGAGTTGCAAATCGCCGTGATCCGCCAGTATCACGCTCGCTTTGAGGAAGAGGTCTTCCTGGCCGCCATGCAAGAGGAGCGCGGCCTGCCGCGACTCAAGGGCTTGTTCGAGCGCTGGATCCGCCGCGTCTCAGTGGAGCTGGATTCGGGTTGCATCTACATCAGCGGTGCCGTCGAATTTGACGACCGACCCGGCCCCGTGCGTGACGCTTTGGCCGAGATGGTGCGAGCCTGGCACAGCGCCTTGCACCGCGCCATCAGCATGGCCGTAGAGATCGGCCACTTGCGAACCGATACCGACTCATCTCAAATGTTGTTCGAAATGCATGGACTCATCTTGGCCCTGCATCATGACGCGCGTTTTTTGCGCCACCCCGGTGTCCTCGATCGCGCTCGTACAGGTTTTGAGCGCATGTTGGCGCACTACAAAGCGCACAACCAAGCGCACAACCCGCCGTCGGCCAAAAAGCGTGCCGCGGCAACACCACGGCGTGTCACGGCGGCCTGAAAACCAGCCTGCGCCTGCCCCGCAACAACCACTTCAATTTCACCTGGAACCCGCCATGCCCCAATACACCCCGCCACTGCGCGACATGCACTTTGTGCTGCACGAGTTGCTGAACGTCAGCACCGCCTTGCGCAGCTTGCCCAAGCACAAAGACATTGACATCGACACCATCAACGCCGTGCTGGCGGAAGGTGGCAAGTTCGCTGCGGAGGTCGCTTTCCCGATCAACCTGGCGGGCGACCTGGAGGGTTGCGTGCTGGACAAAAGCACGCACGAGGTGCGCACGCCAACGGGCTTCAAAGCCGCGTACGGTAAGTACGTTGAAGGCGGTTGGCCCAGCCTGAGTTGCGACGAGCACTTTGGTGGCCAGGGCTTGCCTGTCACTTTGGGCCAGTGCTTTTTTGAGATGCTCAATTCGTCCAACCAGGCGTGGTCCATGTACCCCGGCCTGTCGCACGCCGCCTATGAATGCCTGCACCGCCACGGCACCCCTGAGCAGCAACAAGCCTACTTGCCCAAACTCACCAGCGGCGAGTGGATGGGCACCATGTGCCTGACCGAGCCGCATTGCGGTACTGACTTGGGCCTGTTGCGTACCAAGGCCCTGCCCGTGGTGGGTGCCGCTGAGGGCACTTACAAGCTCACGGGCCAGAAGATCTTTATTTCGGCCGGTGAGCATGATTTGACGCCCAACATCGTTCACTTGGTGTTGGCGCGTTTGCCAGATGCACCGCAGGGCAGCAAGGGTATCTCGCTTTTCATCGTGCCCAAGTTCAACGTCAATGCCGACGGCAGCTTGGGTGAGCGCAACCCGATTTTTTGCGGCGCTGTTGAACACAAGATGGGCATCAAGGGCAATGCCACTTGCCAGATGAATTTGGACGGCGCAGTGGGTAGCTTGGTGGGCGCCCCCAACAAGGGCTTGGCGGCCATGTTCGTGATGATGAATGCCGCGCGCTTGGGTGTGGGTAACCAGGGACTGGGCTTGACTGAAGTGGCTTACCAAAACGCCGCAGCCTACGCCAAAGACCGCATCCAGATGCGCAGCCTTTCAGGTGTGAAAGCGGCAGACAAGCCCGCCGATCCCATCATCGTGCACCCCGACGTGCGCAAGATGCTGCTCACGGCACGTGCCTACGCCGAGGGTGGTCGCGCATTGGCATGCTGGTGCGCGTTGATGATCGACCAGTATTTGGCCAGCGAAGACGAGGTCGAGCGCGAAGAATGCGAAGCCTTGGTCAACTTGCTAACGCCGATTGTTAAAGCCTTCTTGACTGACAACGCGTGGCTCGCCACTTCGCACTGCATGCAGGTTTATGGTGGTCACGGCTACATCGGTGAATGGGGCATGGAGCAATACGTGCGTGACAGCCGCATCAACATGATCTACGAAGGCACCAACACCATTCAGGCGCTCGACTTGTTGGGCCGCAAGGTGCTGGGCGACAACGGTGCCAAGCTCAAAATGCTGGGCAAGATCATCGCCGAGTTCATTGAAGAAGAAGGTGTTGACGAGGCCATGCAAGAGTTTGTGAACCCTTTGGCTGAACTGGGTGACAAGGTCACCAAACTCACGACCGAGCTGGGCATGAAGGCGTTTCAGAACGCCGACGAAGTGGGTGGCGCGGCGGTTGACTACTTGCGAGTGTGCGGTCACCTGGTGTTCGCATACCTCTTTGCCCGCATGGCCAAAATCGCCTTGGCGAAAAAGGACTCGGGCGACACCTTTTATGCAGCCAAGTTACACACGGCACGCTTTTACTTCGCCAAATTGTTGCCAGAAACTGCCGGCCTCATTCGCACTGCACGCGCAGGCGTGGCACCGCTGATGGCGATGGACGAAGCGCTGTTTTGATCTGCCT
>JAYVRO010000432.1:0-3890 GCA_043776165.1 Rubrivivax sp.
GCAGCTGACACGATCAAGCCGATCGCAATGCACATGGCGCCCACCACGATGGCGAGTGCGACATTTTTCTTCTCGATGATCTCGCCCCACAGGTCATAGGGCGTGAGCTTGTCGATGATGACAAAACACAGCCAGAAGATACCCACGCCCATCAAGGCGTAGACCATCGAGCCGACCACGACGCCGGGTTTGAGCCATTCAATTCCCATCATGACTTTTCTCCATCAACTGAATTGTTAACGTGGCGATGTAGGCACTACTTGTGCCCGCCACCGCCGCTGGAGTAGCCGCCGTAAGAGCCACCACCGGTGCGCATGCCGGAGCCTGAACCGGAACTCCGGTTGCTCAAGCACTGCTGGTATTCCGCGCTCTGTGCGCCGAAGCTTTGCAGTGCACTGTCGCAGTTGTTTTGACCGCACTGCGTGACCATGCTGGCCACCAGCACAAAGATGATGAGCAGCACCATGGCAGTGACCATGGGCGCGCGACCGGTGATGCCACCAAGGCCGCCTAAACCACCCACAGGCACGACGTCGCGGGCCAAAGCGGCGCGGGCGGCTGCGGGCAGGTTGAAAGCATCGGCAACAACGGCAGCGTCAAGCACCTCGCCCGCCGACCACGTCACCTCATTCGTGACGTGCTCGCGCGACAAGCGCTTTTTGCCGGCCGCGCCACTGCCCGCGTAGTCCACCACCTCGGCCAACTCGTCACGCTTCACACGCCAATAAAACTCGCCCTGCACCCAGGTGACTTTGGCACGGTAGCGCTCGCGGCGTTGGAAGGTGTTGCCATCCCACAGCGCCTGGCCGCCTTTTTGTTGCGGCGCGCCAGTGACAGGGCGCACCCAACTCCAGCCGTCGTTGGCGTCGACCAAAAACGCGAACCCCACCGTCGGGTGATAGAGCAGGTACTCGCGCCAAAAGCTTTGCTCGTCATCGCTCCCCGAGACGCCAGAGGTCGCAGAAGCCGGTAAATCACAACGTTCCATGTAACCCACGACCTGCCAAGGCAGTGGCTCACTGCCCAAGGCCAGCACCCCGGTGCTGCCCAAAGGCAGTTGCGGCTCGGTGCCCAGGCTGCCGGAGTTACTTTGCGCGTAATGTGAAAGATCAGCGCCAACACCTTTGGACACATCCACCACGGCGTGGCATTGGTGGCAAGTGATGGCCTGCGTCGTGCTGAGCTTGACTTCCAGCGCGGCGCCGCAACTGGGGCACTCGACACCGCGCGACGAGAGCGTCTTTTCACTGCCTTCACGCAGACCTTGCAGTGCCAACTCCGACAACTGCACCGTGCGTCCGCTGGACCAGCGTGGTTGGGCTGGGGCACTGCCCGCGTTGGCATCTGCGCTGGCGTCGGCCCCGCTGTAGTCGAGCGTGCCCACCTCGCCCTGCGCGTTGCGCAAGTCGGCGACCAAAAACTCGCGCTCCAAGTACGGTGGACGGGGCAGCTCGCCCTGCGCCGCGATGAGCTTGGCGCGCACGGTGCTGGCCACGTCCCAGGCGCGGCCATCCACCACCAGCCGCCCACCCACCTGCAAGCTGTTGGCCTGTGGCAGCTCGCCCTTGGGTTCACTGTCAAAGGCCAAAACATAGGCGCCGTTGTCTTCGCTCAACCAACTGCTGCGGTGCTCACCCCCTGCAGCGTCAAACAACGCATGCCACTCGTTCCAGGTGCCGCCATCAAAGCCGTATTGCAATCGGCCCACGAGCACGAAGTGAATGCCCTGACGCGTGCCAGACACGCCCAATTGCAAGGGTGAATGGTCGTCAAACAGTTCACCGCTGACGCCGATGCGGCGCAGCGCTTCACCGTGGCGCACCAGTGTGCTTCGGCAGAAGCCGCACACCGCGCTGGCTGAAGCGACCGACGCGAACTCAACCGGCGCACCACAGTTGGGGCAGTTGGCGCGGTAAGCGCGGCTGCCCTTGGGTGACGCGGGTGAGGCCGACGACGGAGTGGTGGCCAAAGCTAACTTTTGAGGATAGTCGTTTCCAGTTGACGAACGGCTACACCAGCTTCTTCAGCAGCTCCGCCTTCTTCGTCGTGAACTCCTCTTCGGTAAGGATGCCCTTGCCTTTCAAGTCGGCCAGCTTCTCGAGCAGGCCCATCACGTCGTCGGGTTTCACGGCTGAAGCGGCTGTCGCTGTTGCTGCGCCAGCCGCCGCCGCACCACCCCCTTGCAGGCCTTGGCTCAACTGCTGTGCCAGCACCTGGCCCAGAGCCACACCCGCACCCAAGCCCATGGCGTCGCCAGCAATGCCCCCGCCACCACCCCCAGCACCTTCGGCGAATTTGGGAATGGCTTGCGCCGTTTGGTATTGCATGAACTTGCCCATGTCGCCGACCATGCCCATGCCAATTTTTTGATCGAGGATTTTTTGCAGGTCTTCAGGCAGGCTGACGTTTTGCACCGTCACGCCTTCGAGCGCCAAACCCAGGGCTGCAAAGGCTTCGGCGTTGGCGGCCTTGAGCTGCGCCGCAAATTCCACCTGGTTGGCCGCCAAATCCAAGAACGGTATGCCGCTTGCCGCTACGGCGTCGCTGATGTGTTGCAGCATCAAGCCGCGCAATTGACCGTCCACGTCTTCTGCAGTGTAGGTTTCGCGCGTGCCGCTAACAGCCGTGTGGAAGAGCTTGGCGTCAGCAATGCGGTAGGCGTAGTTGCCAAAAGCGCGCAGCCTCACGGCGCCGAAGTCTTTGTCGCGGATGGTCACCGGCTGTGTTGTGCCCCAGCGCTTGTCTAATTGTTGACGTGTGCTGAAAAAGTAGAGGTCGCTCTTGAACGGGCTCTCGAACAGCTTGTCCCAATTTTTCAGGTAAGTCAGCACCGGAATGGTCTGCGTGCTGAGCTTGTACATGCCCGGGCCAAAAACGTCAGCAACCTTGCCCTCGTTGACGAACACGGCGACTTGGCTCTCGCGCACGGTGAGCGAGGCACCCATCTGGATTTCCATGTCGGCCATCGGAAAGCGCCAGGCCAAAGTGCCCTCGCCCTCCTCGGTCCATTGCAAGATGTCTATGAACTGTTTCTTGATGAAGCTCATCAGTGACATGTCGTGTTCCCCTTCAAAGACACCCGCCGACTCGGGCGCGGCGAATAATACGCGGGGGTCATCTTCAACAAATGCCTGCGGGGTCTGCGGTGCAAACAGCGATGCAAACAACGACGAACGCTGCGATTCGTTTGGCCGTGATCGGCGCTGGGCCCGTGGGATTGGCCTTGGCGCTGCAGGCGGCGCGGCTGTTGCCACAGGCCAGCATCACGCTCTTTGATGCGCGCGGCGCCGATGTTGATGTTTCACGTGATGCACGCACCTTGGCGCTTTCATTGGGCAGCGTACAGCTGCTCGAGCGGCTGGGCGCCTGGCCTGCAGCTCGGGCCCAACCCATCATGCAAGTGCATGTCTCGCAGGCCGCGCCCTCTTGGCGTGGCGCGCAAGTGCACATCAGCGCGCTAGAGCAAGGTGTGCCCATGCTGGGCGCCGTGCTGAGCTATGGTGTTTTGGTCAGCGCCATGCAACACACTTGGATGGGCTTGACAGCCAGTGACCCTGCCCGTTGGCGCAGCGCCTTTGGCACGCCGGTGTCGGCCATCAACAGTCTGCGCGGTGGTGTTGCCGTGCACGCTGGTGAATTGATGCAGTTTGACCTTGCCGTTGTCGCCGAAGGCGGCGTGTTTGCTGACCAAGCACGCAAGGCCGTGGTGCACGACTATCAACAAACCGCCTGGGTCGGCAGCGTCTCGCTCGAAGGCGCAGCGCCCAACATGGCCATCGAATGTTTCACCCGCCAAGGGCCGCTGGCGCTCTTGCCCCTGCCTTGCGAGCCGGGCGCTCCCCAACGCGCGGGCTTGGTGTGGTGTGTTAACACTCGAGACGACCCGGTGC
>JAYVRO010000433.1:0-3888 GCA_043776165.1 Rubrivivax sp.
CAAACCAATGGTCCAGTTGTGCAAAGGGCAGGTCACGCCATCGGCCAGCACGATGCCTTGGCTCAGTGGCCCGCCTTTGTGTGGGCAGCGGTCGAGCAGGGCAAAAACCTTGTCGCCAGCGGCACGGAAGAGCGCCACTTCACCGCCTTGGGCGCGGGCCACACGTCGCGCGCCTTGCACGGGGATGTCGTTAACGTTACAGATGACGACCCATTGCGCGGCCACAGTGTCAATGACTGGGCTCATGCCAAGGCCTCGACTTTGGCCACGGGCTCGAACTGCCGCAAGTCCACGCCGGCACGCTCATGTTCAAACCACGGGTCGGGCTCGCCGTCCAGGCTGAATTGCAGCTTGTCCCACAAGGCTTTGCGGCCCGCCGCGTCGTTCAAGATGTTGGTTTTGACGTGGTCCAAACCCACGCGGCTGACGTAGTGCACGGTGCGTTCCAGGTACCAGCCCTCTTCGCGGTAGAGCTGCAAAAAGGCGCCTGAATATTCCATCACCTCGTCTGCCGTTTTGACCTTGACCAGGAACTGCGCCACCTCGGTTTTGATGCCGCCGTTGCCGGCCACGTAAATCTCCCAACCTGAATCAACGCCGATCACGCCGACGTCTTTGATGCCGCTCTCGGCGCAGTTGCGCGGGCAGCCGCTCACCGCCAGCTTCACCTTGTGCGGCGCGTACATGCGCCACAAAGCACGCTCCAACTCTTTGCCCATTTGGGTTGAGTTTTGGGTGCCAAAACGGCACCAGTCGCTGCCCACGCAAGTCTTCACGGTGCGCAGGGCTTTGGCGTAGGCATGGCCGCTGGGCATGCCGATGTCGGCCCACACGGCAGGCAGGTCTTCCTTCTTGATGCCGAGCAAATCGATGCGTTGGCCGCCCGTTACCTTCACCGTGGGGATCTTGTATTTGTCCACCGCGTTGGCGATGCGGCGCAATTCGTCTGCCGTGGTCTCGCCGCCCCACATGCGCGGGATCACGCTGTAAGTGCCGTCCTTTTGAATGTTGGCGTGGCTGCGCTCGTTGATGAAGCGGCTTTGCGGGTCGTCCACCGCCTCTTTGGGCCAGCTTGACAGCAAGTAATAGTTGATGGCCGGGCGGCAACCGGCGCAGCCGTTGGGGCTGCGCCAGGCCATGCCTGCGTAGACGTCGGCAATGCTCAGCCAATGTTCGTTGCGGATGGCTTCGCGCACGTCTTGGTGGCTGTGTTCGGTGCAGCCGCACATGGCCTTCTTGGTGGGTGCTGCGCTGTAGTCGCCACCCGCGGTGAACATCAACAACTGTTCAACCAGGCCCGTGCAAGAACCGCAGCCGCCGCTGGCCTTGGTGTGCTTGCGCACTTCGTCCAAAGTGAACAAACCTTTGTCGCGGATGGCTTTGCAAATGCTGCCCTTGCTCACACCGTTGCAGCCGCAGACTTCGTCGCTGTCGGCCATGGCGGCGGCACGGTTGTGGCCTTCGTGGCCGACGTCGCCGATGTTCGATTCACCAAACATCAGCTTGTCGCGAATGTCGCGCACCGTGCGGCCTTCACGCAGCAGTTTGAAGTACCAACTGCCGTCAACAGTGTCGCCGTACAAACAAGCGCCAATGAGTTTGTCGTCTCTGATGACGAGCTTTTTGTAGACACCGCCATAGGGGTCACTCATGACGATTTCTTCGGTGCCCGTGCCGCCCGTGAAGTCGCCCGCGCTGAAGAGGTCAATGCCTGTCACCTTGAGCTTGGTGCTGGTCAAACTGCCGGTGTAGCGGCCAATGCCGAACTGCGCCAAATGGGTGGCGCAGACCTTGCCTTGTTCAAACAGCGGTGCTACCAAACCATAAGCAATGCCGCGGTGCGCGGCACATTCGCCCACGGCGTAAATGCGCGGGTCAGTGATGGTTTGCAAGGTGTCGTTCACCACGATGCCACGCACACAGTGGAGACCCGCGTCTTCAGCCAATTGCGTGTTGGGACGGATGCCTGCGGCCATGACCACCAAGTCGGCGGGGATCTCTTGACCGTCTATGAACTTGACGGCCATCACTCTGCCAAGCTTGTCAGGAATTAGCGACTGAGTTTGGGCGCCGATCAGGAACTTGATGCCTCGCGCTTCCAGTGACTTTTGCAGGAGCTGACCAGCGGTGTTGTCAAGCTGGCGCTCCATCAGCCAGGGCATGATGTGAACCACGGTGACGCTCATACCGCGTAACATCAAACCGTTAGCCGCTTCCAGCCCCAACAAGCCACCGCCAATGACCACAGCGTGTTGATAACGCGCGGCGGCGTCGATCATGGTTTGGGTGTCGGCGATGTCGCGGTAGGCGATGACACCTTCCAGGTCGGCGCCCGGCACGGGCAACATGAAGGGGTTGGAACCGGTGGCCAGCAGCAGGCGGTCGTAATCGGCCACGGTGCCGTCATCAGCGTGCACTTGGCGCTTGATGCGGTCAATGCGCACGACCTTCTTGCCCAGGTGCAGAGTGATGTTGTTCTCGGCGTACCAGGCCAGGGGATTGAGGATGATCTCGTCGATGGTTTGCTCACCCGCGAGCACAGGTGACAACAAGATCCGGTTGTAGTTGGGGTGCGGCTCAGCACCGAATACGGTGATGTCGTATTGCTCGGGTGCCATCTTCAGCAGCTCTTCGAGCGTGCGCACACCGGCCATGCCGTTGCCGATCATCACGAGCTTGGATTTCTTCATGGCCTGTTTCTCAGTGGCTTCGGGCTGTTGCCCTGGCCAGTTAATTGCAAGAGCCGTGCCTGAGCAGCCAATCACTTCAACTAAAAATCACAATGCCTCATGAGCTTTGACGTCGACATCGGCCATGCCAGCGCCAAAGGGCCGCGCAGCAAAAACGAAGACTTTGGCGGCGCCGTGCGTGCTGCGCCCTTCGAAGCAGGGCGTGGACTCATCGCCGCGCTGGCCGATGGCGTGAGCGCGGGCGGCCACGGCCAAGAGGCCGCGCAGACGACGGTGGTGAGTTTGCTGGCGGACTACTTTGGTGCGCCCGAGACCTGGGACACCACGGTGGTGCTTGATCGCCTGATTGGTGCACAAAACGCCTGGCTGGCGGACCACAACCGGCGCCGCCGCTCGCGCGAAGGCGGCACGGCGTTGACCACGCTAACGGCCTTGGTGCTGCGCGGCCAGACCTGGACGCTGGCCCACGTGGGCGATACACGCGCCTGGTTGTGCCGCGCGGCGCCTGCAAGTGAAAGCGCGGCACAGCACATCGACATCCAACAACTCACGCAAGACCACGCCTTCGAAGAAATTGACCAGCGCAGCCGCCTCACCCGCGCCGTCGGTTTGGATGACGCCGTGCGCGTGGACTACTTGCAGGGCGACGTGCGCGTGGGCGACTGTTTTGTGCTGACGAGTGACGGTGTGCATGGTGTCATCAAACCCGCGCGACTGGCCGAGTTGGCCTGCAAGGGCACGGCGCAAGAAGCTTGCGATGCCCTGGTGGCTGCAGCCCTGGCAACGCACAGCAAGGACAACGCCACGGCCCTGGTCATCCGCGTGTCGGGTCTGGCCGCACCTGAGTTAACTGACGAGATGAGTGAAATGCAGCGCCGCGTGCCGCCGCACCTGTTGAAGGTGGGTGACGTGATTGACGGCCACACTGTCACGGCCTTGGTCGCCAACACCGGCGTGCATTGCATTTACCAGGCACGCGACAACCACAGCCGCGCCTTGGTGGCACTCAAGACCCTGCACCCCAGCCGCGCGAGTGACCAGCAGGAGCGCGCCATGCTTGCGCATGAAGCGTGGCTCGGCCAGCGCGTTGGCAACGCGCCCGGGTTTGTGAGTGTGTTGGAGCGCCAACCCCATACCAGCGCGCTGGCCATCGTGTTTGCCTGGCATGCGGGCAAAACCATGGAGCAACTTGCCGCCA
>JAYVRO010000434.1:0-3887 GCA_043776165.1 Rubrivivax sp.
TGGCTCTTGCGTACCTGCGCCTCGATCTCCGCGCGAACAGTTTCGAATGGCTTTTTGTCGCCGCCGCGCACGGCAGTCAGCTGGATGATGTGAAAACCAAAGTCGGTCTCCACAACCTCGCTGATCTCGCCGTCTTTCATCGCAAAAACAGCGTCTTCAAATGGTTTTGTCATGGCGTTGCGGCCAAAAAAATCTAGGTCCCCGCCCTGCGCTGCGGAGCCCGTGTCCTGCGAACTTTTTCGCGCAACGTCCGCGAAAGTCTCGGGCGCCTTGCGCAACTCGGCCAGGAGTTCCTGTGCACGAACTTTGGCCTTTGTTTTGTCTGATGCGCTGGCATCCTTTTCAGCCTTCACCAAGATGTGGCTGGCGCGCCTTTCTTCAGCCACAGCCCAACGGCTGATGTTCTCTTCGTAGTACTTGCGAAGATCCGCTTCAGCGATCACGACGCCCTTGCCAAGGGCCTCTAGATCGAGCACCACATATTCAATACTGGCGTGCTCTGGCGCCTGAAAGTCACGCTCGTGCGATTTGTAGAAGGTCTCGATGTCCGCATCGCTCGGTGTCACTTTTGACACAAATTGGGCGCTATCAAAACGTTGAAACTGCACTTCACGGCGCTGTAAGTAAGCACCCAATGAGGCTGACGCAGCGGCCGCAGGCGCGAAGGCTGTGGTGGCGACGCCACCCAGCACTTGGCGCATGCCGATGTCGCGTCGAAGCTGTTGGTCGAACATCTCGGGCGTCATGCCTTGGGCCGCCAAAGCGTCGCGGCTGATCTTGCCATCGGGCCCGCGCATTGCAGCCAATTGCGGGTCACTGTCAAACAAGCGATTGAGTCGCTCGTTGCTGGGCATCAAGTGCGCTCGCTCCGCTTGGGCCAAGAGCACACGCTCACGAACCATGCCATCCAGGCTGTCACGGCGCGACTGCGGCGTGTCGAACATCTTCACATCGACGTTGGGATATTGCCTGCGCAAACGTTCGACATTACGCTGAAAGGAAGAGTCCCATTCAGCGCGAGTGATGTTGCGCCCGTCCACTGTGGCCACGCCTGACGCTGCTTCGTCCATGAACTGCGAATAGCCCTGAACACCAAAGAAGACGAAGGACGGAAAGATCAACAGCACCATCAAGCCAAGCATCAGGCGCGAGTGCGTACGAACAAAATCAAACATGCAGGCAACCTTGGTCGAAGTTCTGTTGGCCGCCCGTTGCAAGGCAACGGCCCAAACGAAGAAGGCGAACCGGGGTTCGCCTTGTAAGCACATGGCGTTGACCCTTACGCCAGCGCAACGAGCCGAGATTCTATCCGCCGCAACTGTGGTGGGTGCTGACGGGTTCGAACCGCCGACCTACGCCTTGTAAGGGCGCCGCTCTACCAACTGAGCTAAGCACCCAGCTGCAGAAAATCAGTTCAGATGATCCTTCAGCGCCTTGCCTGGACGGAACTTGGGCACTTTGGCTGACTTGATCTTGATGGCGGCACCTGTGCGCGGGTTGCGCCCAGTGCGCGCTGCACGCTTGGTGACAGCAAAAGTGCCGAAGCCTGCAATCGTCACACTGCCGTTCTTCTTCAGCGTCGTCTTGACGCCACCGATGATGGATTCCAAGGCACGACCTGCAGCGGCTTTGGAAATATCTGCCTGCTTGGCAATGTGCTCGATCAGTTCCGACTTGTTCACGTGGTTGTCCCTCTGGGTTTGTCTAAGTAGTTCGAGGTGGATGCAGTGCTATGGCTGTTGTGTTGAATCTGTCGATGCGCTTGCAAAGCTGTCGCCAAGCTGTTCGGGTTGGCATCTGACATCTTGTCATCGACGCGTCTGCGCAAAGCCCGGGTTCGAAAAATATTCTAGCCCGCTGCTCGCACAAATCACCCCGTAAACAGGGTGCATGCGCACGTGCTTCCTCGCTTGACAAGTGCTTGAAGCCAGCTTATCGAAAGTCAGCGAAGACATCACTCCGCGATGGCCCAGCCGCGCATTAACGATTTGACGTGACGCGAACGATTGACAAACCGTCACGCGCCTATCGATTGCGCCAATGCACGTCCCAAATCGGCGGTGCTCGCGGTGCCGCCGAGGTCAGGTGTGCGCGGCGCTTGGCTGTCGGCGAGCACCGCTTCAATGGCCGTCAGCACGGCGTCATGCGCCTCACGATGCCCTAGAAAGTCCAGCATCATGGCCACCGACCAGACCTGCCCAATGGGGTTGGCAATGCCCCGGCCAGCAATGTCTGGCGCGGAGCCGTGGACGGGCTCAAATAGCGATGGCCATTCGCGTGTAGGGTTCAAGTTGGCCGAAGGCGCAATGCCAATCGTGCCGGTGCACGCTGGCCCCAAATCCGACAAGATGTCGCCAAACAAATTGCTCGCCACGACCACGTCAAAAGCTTGTGGTCGCTGCACAAAAAAGGCCGTGAGGATGTCGATGTGGAAGCGGTCCACGGTCACCCCGGGATAGGTCTTGGCCATGGCCTCGACGCGCTCATCCCAGTAAGGCATGGTGATGGCGATGCCATTGCTCTTGGTGGCCGATGTGAGCTTGCGCCGGGGCCGGGACTGCGCCAGCTCGAAGGCGAATTTGAGGACACGATCAACACCCACACGCGACATCAATGTTTGCTGCATGACGATCTCGCGTTCGCTGCCTTCAAACATGCGCCCACCCACGCTCGAGTACTCGCCTTCCGTGTTTTCGCGAACGATCCACATGTCGATCTCGCCGGGGGCCAAAGGCCGCCCTGTGCGGTCGACCAAAGGAGAACGGATACCCGGCATCAAGCGCGCAGGCCGCAAGTTGACGTACTGGTCGAAGTCACGGCGAAATTTCAGTAGTGAGCCCCACAACGAGATGTGATCGGGCACCGTGGCTGGCCAGCCCACGGCGCCAAAAAGGATGGCCTGATGACCCCCAATTTGGTCTTTCCAATCGTTGGGCATCATGGTGCCGTGCCGCGCGAAGTACGCACAATTGGCGAAGTCAAATTCATCCACCGTCAAGTCGATGCCAAAGCGCCGCGCGGCCGCGTCCAGCGCGCGCAAGCCTTCGGGCATGACTTCTTGACCGATGCCGTCGCCAGCAATCACGGCAATGCGAAGGGTGCTCATGTCTAAATTCCTTTTTGAGTCAAATCAAACTTTGGTTTTGTGCTCTCGGCAACCACCAGCCACACGCCTGCTGCGGTCAGCGCCAAACCAAGCAATACAAAGGCGGTGAGCGATTCGTCAAACAAGATCCAAGCCATCACGGCTGTGCACGGCGGAACCAAATACAGCCAACTCGTGACCTGCGTTGCCGCGCCGCGTTGAATCAGCAAATAGAACAGCGAACTGCCACCCAAGGTCAGGCCCAGAACCGACCACGCCAATGCACCGATCAACTCGGGATGCCAACTCATGGCGCCTTGCTCCCACAGCGCCAAGGGCGCAGTCACGACAAATGCAGCGATCAATTGAATGCAACTGGACGTGCGCACATCTGCACTGGCCACATGGCGTTTTTGGTACAGCGTGCCGATGGTGATGCTGAGCAGGGCCAGCAATGCCAGCGCAAAACTCCCAGCGGTGACCTCCCCTGCGCCCAGCTTGTGCCAAACCACCAGGACCAAACCCAGCAGGCCCAGCAACAAGCCGCCCCATTGGCGCGGGGTAGCGCGGTGTTCACCCGCAACGCGAGACATCCACATCGCGGTGAGTACAGGTTGCAAACCAACGATCAAGGCCACAAGCCCCGCGCCCATGCCTCCTCTCACGGCTGACCATACGCCGCCCAAATAACCCGCGTGAATGAATAGGCCCGTCACCGCAAGATGACGCCACTGCACACCCGAGTTGGGCCAAACCGCATGGGACAGTCGGATCCAAACCATGAGAACCGCAACCGACAGAA
>JAYVRO010000435.1:0-3885 GCA_043776165.1 Rubrivivax sp.
CGCTCACAGCGGAGTTTGAGTTGGATGAGCTTGCCATGCTGGCCGCCATCGAGCTTCACCGCCCGGCCATCACCTACATCGCCTACCCCAACAACCCCACAGCCAATCTGTTTGATGACGCGGTGATCGACCGCATCGTTGCCGCCGTTGGCGCGCAACAGGGCTTGGTCGTGTTTGACGAGGCCTACCAACCTTTTGCTTCACGCACCTGGATGCAGCGCATGGCGCAGCAAGACCATGTTCTGGTGATGCGCACGCTCAGCAAATTTGGCTTGGCCGGGGTGCGCCTGGGTTACATGGCCGGTGCTGCGGCTTTGATCGATGAAGTCGAGAAAGTGCGCCCGCCCTACAACGTGAGTGTGCTCAACGCCGAAGCCACACTCTTTGCACTGGAGCATGCTGACGAATACGCGCGTCAGGCGTCACTTCTGAAAGCCGAACGTGCGCGATTGATGGCGGCGCTGGCGGTGATGCCCGAAGTGCAGGTTTTTAAGAGTGAAGCCAACATGATCCTGGTGCGTGTGCCTGATTCGGCGCGCGCCTTTGCAGGCCTGAAAGCGCGTGGCGTGTTGGTCAAGAACATCGCCGGTTTGCACCCACTCTTGCTCAATTGCCTGCGCTTGACGGTGGGCACGGCGAATGAGAACACGCTCATGCTGCAAGCCTTGTTGGCCAGTCTCTAAACTCAACTTGCTAAGGTCAAACATTTAATGCAACGCATCGCAGACATTCGCCGCGACACCAAAGAAACGCAGATTCGGGTGCGTTTGAACCTGGACGGCCAGGGTGATGCCCAGCTCAGCACGGGCATCGGCTTTTTTGATCACATGCTGGATCAGATTGCGCGTCACGGACTCATTGATTTGCTCATCGAAGCGCAAGGCGACTTGCACATTGACGGTCACCACACCGTAGAAGACGTGGGAATCACGCTGGGGCAAGCGGTGGCGCAGGCCGTAGGCGACAAAAAGGGTCTCACGCGTTACGGCCACGCCTATGTGCCGCTGGATGAAGCGCTGTCGCGCGTGGTGATCGATTTCTCAGGCCGACCCGGTTTGCACATGGACGTGCCTTTCAAGTCCGGGATGATTGGCGCTTTCGATACACAGCTGGCGTTTGAATTCTTCCAGGGGTTCTCGAATCACGCGGGTGTCAGCTTGCACATCGACAACCTCAAAGGCGAGAACGCGCATCACCAATGTGAGACAGTGTTCAAGGCATTTGCGCGGGCTTTGCGCATGGCGCTGGCCATCGACCCGCGCGCCGCAGGTGTCATCCCGTCAACCAAAGGTTCGCTCTAAAACGCTCGCGTCATGTCAATTGTTGCTGTGGTTGATTACGGCATGGGTAACCTGCGCTCGGTGTCGCAGGCGGTGATGCACGTGGCGGCGGGCACAGGTGTGCAGGTTGTTGTCACGTCCCGGCCCGACGAGGTTTTTGCCGCTGACCGTGTGGTGTTGCCAGGCCAGGGTGCCATGCGCGACTGCATGCGCGCGCTGCACGATTCGGGGCTGACAGACGCCGTGCTTGATGCCGCAGCACGCAAGCCCTTGATGGGCGTGTGTGTAGGCATGCAGATGCTTTTGCAACACAGCGAAGAGCAAGACACACCTGGTCTGGGCTTGATCCCTGGCCAAGTGTGGCGATTCCAACTTGAAGGCCAGTTTCAGTGCGACGGCAGCCGCTTCAAAGTGCCGCAAATGGGCTGGAACCGTGTGACGCAATCACCGCATGCGATGTGGGCTGATGTGCCTGACGACGCATATTTTTACTTCGTGCACAGCTTTTTTGCTGCGCCGTCAAACCCATCACACAGCGTGGGGCACACCGAGTACGGCGCACGCTTTACGTCGGCTTTGGCGCGCGATAACATTTTCGCCACGCAGTTTCACCCCGAAAAGAGCGCCGAGCATGGGCTGGCGCTGTACCGCAATTTTTTGAGCTGGTCGCCTTGATCCCAGGTGACAACGTTTGACTTGAGCAGGTACTGAACCTTCCACCTTAACCAGCACCACCGTGCCATGCAACTGATCCCCGCCATCGACCTCAAGGACGGCCATTGCGTCCGTCTCGAACAAGGCGACATGAACGCCTCGACCGTGTTTGGTGACAACCCCGCCGCCATGGCGCGACGATGGTTGGATGCTGGTGCGCGGCGTTTGCACTTGGTGGACTTGAATGGTGCGTTTGCAGGCAAGCCCGTGAACGAGGCGGCAGTGAAAGCTGTGCTGCGCGAACTGGGCGACACCATCCCTGTGCAACTGGGCGGCGGCATCCGAGACCTCGACACCATCGAGCGCTATCTCGACGCTGGTTTGACCTATGTCGTGATCGGTACCGCAGCGGTCAAGAGCCCGGGTTTTTTACGCGACGCCTGCACGGCTTTTGGCGGCCACATCATCGTGGGCCTGGACGCCAAAGACGGCAAGGTTGCCACCGACGGTTGGAGCAAGCTCACGGGACACGAGGTGGTGGACTTGGCGCGCAAGTTTGAAGACTATGGCGTGAGCTCGGTGATCTACACCGACATCGGCCGCGACGGCATGCTCACCGGTATCAACGTCGAGGCCACCTTGAAGCTGGCGCAAGCGCTGAACATCCCCGTCATTGCTTCGGGTGGGCTGGCCGGCATGGCCGACATCGACGCGCTTTGCGCGGTGGAATCCGAAGGCATTGAAGGCGTGATCTGCGGACGCAGCATCTACAGCGGTGCGCTCGACTTTGCAGCAGCACAGGCCCGCGCTGATGACCTTGCAGATCAACTCAACTCGGCACCTTGATGCTGGCCAAACGCATCATTCCTTGTTTGGATGTGACGGGTGGTCGTGTCGTCAAAGGCGTTAACTTTGTTGAATTGCGTGATGCGGGCGACCCGGTCGAAATTGCCGCGCGATACAACGAGCAAGGTGCTGATGAGCTGACATTTCTGGACATCACCGCCACCAGCGATGAGCGTGATGTGATCTTGCACATCATCGAGGCGGTCGCATCAAAGGTTTTTATCCCCCTCACGGTGGGCGGCGGTGTGCGCACAGTGGCTGACGTGCGGCGATTGCTCAACGCCGGCGCCGACAAAGTCAGCTTTAACTCGGCGGCCGTGGCCAACCCGCAGGTCATCCGCGACGCCTCTGACAAGTACGGTGCGCAATGCATCGTGGTGGCCATCGATGCCAAAACGCGGTCCAGTGGCGGTTGGGACGTCTACACCCACGGTGGGCGCAAAAACACCGGATTGGACGCTGTGGCTTGGGCGAAAAAAATGACTGCGATGGGCGCAGGTGAGATCCTGCTCACCAGCATGGACCGTGATGGCACCAAGGCGGGCTTCAACCTGGAACTCACACGCGCTGTGAGCGACGCTGTTTCGGTGCCCGTCATCGCTTCGGGTGGCGTAGGCACGCTGGAACATTTGTGTGAAGGCATCCGCATCGGCCATGCCGACGCCGTGCTGGCGGCCAGCATCTTTCACTATGGTGAATTCACCGTGGCCCAGGCCAAAGCCATGATGGCCAGCCAGGGCATTGCAGTGCGCCAGTGATGGTTTCGACACTGCAAAAGTAACTTTCCACATGAGACAAACATCGCGCGCCGCGCGCCTCGCACGGCCCGCAGGCCCCGCCACCCCGCCCCGTAGCGAAGGCAAGCCATCGGGCAAACCGCCCCGCGCTCCACGGCCCCGTATTCCGCCCGGTGAAGTGCGCCTCATCGGAGGCCAATGGAAGCGCAGCAAGCTGCCTGTCGTCAACGTACCCGGCTTGCGGCCCACGCCGGACCGTGTGCGAGAAACCTTGTTCAACTGGCTGGGCCAGGACCTGAGCGGCTGGCGCTGCCTCGATGCCTTTGCAGGCAGTGGTGCTTTAGGCTTTGAAGCCGCGTCACGTGGTG
>JAYVRO010000436.1:0-3873 GCA_043776165.1 Rubrivivax sp.
TCCGCCCGGTGCGCGTAAACCAGGATGTTGGTGTCAACCGCGATCACGGTAGATCTCGTCGCGCACTTTGTCCCAGCCGACTGTGGCGAAGTCGGGCGTCAGGCCGTCGCCCGCGAAGGGCTGTACGGCGAACGCGACGCTCCGTTTGCGCGTGCGCGCGCGCAGCGCCAGGCGCAAGCCTTCCTCGATCAAGGCCTTGAGCGTGGAGTTCTGGCGCCGGGCCACCTCCTTCGATCGCTCGAGAAGATCGTCTGGCAGTTCGATGGTGGTCTTCATATGGGTGACCCATATTGTTTGTACGGCCCATATGGTAGCCGGGCTGAAGTGCTTGATCAAGTTGACCCCGCTCAACCCCCGCGCTGAAACCCCTCAGACGCGCGCATCAAGCTGCGTGTGTAGTCGGCCTGAACCTGGTGCGCCGCCAGCGCTGCGCCGCTGAGCATCTCCACGCAACGCCCGCGTTGCATCACCATCAGGCGGCTGCACAAGTGCGTGACAACGGCCAGGTCGTGGCTGACCATGATGAAAGTCAGGCCGCGCTCTTGGCTTAGGGTTTCCAAGAGGTTCAGCACCTCGGCTTGCACAGAGGCGTCCAGCGCCGAGGTGGGCTCGTCCAGCAACAGCACCTGGGGTTGCAAGATCAGCGCGCGCGCCACGGCCACACGCTGGCGTTGCCCGCCCGAGAGTTGATGCGGGTATCTGAAGCGAAAGCCGTCACCCAGGCCCACGTCGGCCAAGGCTTGTTGGATGCGCTGGTCGGCGTTGCTCAGGTGGTGGATGGCCAGGGGTTCGGCAAGGATGCGGTCGACCGTTTGGCGCGGGTGCAAGCTGGCGTAAGGGTCTTGAAAAACCATCTGCACGCTGCGCCGAAATGCCTTGCTGCCGGGGGCTGCGTCGGGGGTAGCGTCTTGCGTCGTGCTTTGCGTCGCGTCGTGCGTTGCGTTGTGCGTTGCGTTGTGCATCACACCCGCGTTCTGCGCGGCTAACAATTTGACATGACCCGCAGCCAGGGGTGCCAAGCCGCACAGGGCGCGCAGCACCGTGCTTTTGCCTGAGCCCGATTCACCGACGATGCCAAAACTCTGGCCAGGCTGGACCTCAAAACTGATGTCGTCCACGGCCGTGAAACCGTCGAAGACCACGCGCAAACTTTGCGCCGACAAGCCTTTCATGCCCGTCATGCCTTGATACCCATCACGCCAGCCATGCTTCGTCGCGTTGCAGCGTAGGCAGCGGGTGCCGTGGCGCGCCCAGTTGCGGCAAGCAGCCGAGCAAACCGCGCGTGTAAGCGTGCTGCGCGTTGTGCAGCTCACCCGCGGTTATTTCTTCAACCACCCGGCCGGCATACATCACCAAAACGCGGTCGCAAAACGAGGCCACCAGGCGCAGGTCGTGGCTGATGAAGATGAGGCCCATGCCGCGCTCTTGCACCAGCTTGTCCAAAATGGCCAGCACCTGCAGCTGCACGGTGACATCAAGCGCTGAGGTGGGCTCATCAGCAATCAACAACTCGGGCCCGGCGATGAGCATCATGGCGATCATGGCGCGCTGGCCCATGCCACCTGACACCTCGTGCGGGTAGAGCTTGAACATGCGCTCGGGGTCGTCGATTTGCACGGCGGCCAGTGCCTCTATCGCCCGGCGCCGTGCGGCGGCTGCAGAACACTTTTCGTGGCTGCGCAGCGTCTCGGTGATCTGCGCGCCGATGGTCAATACCGGGTTGAGAGAAAACTTCGGGTCTTGCAGGATCATGGCGATGCGGCCACCCCGCAGTGCGCGGCGCTCGGCCGCCGAGCAGCGTTGCAAGTCAGTATCGTGAAACGTTAATTTGTCGGCGCTGACTTGGCCTTCAGCTGCCGTCAAGCCCAGGATCGCGCGGCCGGTTTGCGACTTGCCCGAGCCCGATTCACCCACGATGCCCAGGCGCTCGCGGCCCAAAGTAAACGACACACCTCGCACAACTTCCTTCAAGCCGCCTTCGCGTGTGGGGTAGGCTACGCGCAGGTTGTTGACACGCAGGATCGGCGACGGTGGTGTGGATGGTGTCGATGATGCTGACAGGCCCATCACTTCACCGCCTTGGGGTCGAGCGCATCACGCAGGCCATCGCCCAGCAAATTGAAGGCCAGACTGACGATAAAAATCGCCGCGCCGGGCGCTGCGGCTACCCACCATTGGTCCAGCACGTATTGGCGCCCATTGGCGATCATGGCGCCCCATTCTGGCAACGGCGGTTGTGCACCCAGGCCCAGAAAACCCAGGCCCGCTGCGGTGAGGATGATGCCCGCCATGTCCAGCGTGACGCGCACGATGACTGACGACAGGCACAGCGGCATGATGTGGCGCAGCACGACGCGCCCCGGGCCCGCGCCGATCAGTCGCACGGCGGCGATGTAGTCGGCCTGCCGAATGGTCAATGTCTCAGCGCGCGCGATGCGCGCATAGGGCGGCCACGAGGTGATGGCGATGGCGATCACCGCGTTTTCAATGCCCGGCCCGAGCGCAGCCACAAAAGCCAGCGCCAGGATGAGGCGCGGGAAGGCCAGAAAAATGTCGGTGATGCGCATCAACAGCGCGTCAACCCAACCTCCTGCGTAACCTGAAACTGTACCTACCAGCAAGCCCACGGGCGCAGCCAACACAGCGACCAGGGCCACCACATAGAGCGTGATGCGCGAGCCGTACAAGAGACGCGAAAGAATGTCACGGCCCTGGTCGTCGGTACCCAGCCAATGTGCGCCCGAAGGCGGCAACAAGCGCGTGGTGCGCAGATCCCCCACGGTGGGTGAATAGGGCGCCAGCAGGGGCGCCAACAGTGCGATGGTGATGAGCACCAACACGATCAACAAACCCAGCATGGCCAGCCGGTTGCGCGCAAAACTGCACCAGCCGCCGTACAAGCGGCCGAGTGCGGCCTGGCGGCGCGACAAGGGATGCTCGGTTTGCAGCCATTGCACAGTGGCCTGGGGCAGCAGGCTCAGACGCAAGCGCATACGCAAACTCATCGCGTACGCGGATCAAGCACGCGGTACAGCACATCGCTGAGCAGGTTCAAAGCAATGAACACCGAGCCCACCACGATGGTGCCGCCGAGCACGGCGTTCATGTCGGCGTTTTGCAGTGAGTTGGTGATGTACAGGCCCAGGCCTGGCCAGGCAAAGACGGTTTCCGTCAGCACGCTGCCTTCTAACAAACCGGCGTACGACAGGGCAATCACGGTGACGAGAGGCACGGCTGCATTACGCAGCGCGTGACGCCAGATGATGCGGGCTTCACTCAGGCCTTTGGCGCGCGCCGCCACGACGTATTCCTGCGTCAATTCATTGAGCATGAACGAGCGTGTCATGCGGCTGATGTAGGCCAGCGAAAAGTAACCCAAGAGCGAGGCCGGCAAGATGATGTGCGAGAAGGCATTGCCCATGGCTTCCCACTCACCAGCCAGGGCCGCGTCCAACAACAACAGGCCCGTTACCGAGGGCACTGAATATTCAAACGCCACGTCAATGCGTCCTGGCCCGCCCACCCAACCGAGCTTGGCGTAAAAAAGCACCAAGGCCATGAGGCCAAGCCAAAACACCGGCGCCGAGTAGCCGATGAGCCCCATCACGCGTACGGCCTGGTCCACCCAGCCACCTCGGCGCACAGCGGCCCACACGCCCAAGGGCACACCGAGGCCCGCACCGATCAAGATGCCGCACGTGGCGAGCTCGAGTGTGGCCGGAAAGGTTTTGCGGATGTCTTGCCACACCGGGTTACGTGTGAGCACCGATTCACCAAACTCGCCGCGCATGGCCTTTTTCACGTAGATGGCAAATTGCTCGTAACGTGGTTTGTTAAGCCCCAGTTCTTCACGCACGCGCTGCACCACGTGTT
>JAYVRO010000437.1:0-13714 GCA_043776165.1 Rubrivivax sp.
CGCGCAGCGCGGTCGTTGGTGGTGGTGCTCATGGCAATGTCCAAACTCATTTGTAGACGGTGAATTTTCGGGGGTCAAAAGCTTCACGGATTGACTCGCCGATGAAGGTCACCACAGTCAGTATGAAAACCAGCGCTGCGAAAGCCGAGCTGACGATCCAGGGTGCCGTGCTGAGGCTGGCCGTGCCTTGCTTGAGCAGTTCGCCGATGCTGGGAGTGGGTGGCGGCAGCCCCCAGCCCAGAAAGTCGAGCGCAGTGATGTAGGTGATGGCGGCAATGACCGTGAAGGGGATGAAGGTCACCACCGTGGAGATGGTGTTGGGCAAGATGTGCCTGAAGATGATGCGCGTGCTGCTGGCACCCAAGACGCGCGCGGCGCTGACGTAGTCACGTGCCTTCTCGCGGTAGGTTTCGGTGCGCATGTAGTAGGTCATGAAAGTCCACGAAAACAGCACCATGATGGCCAGCAATATGCCAATGCGCGCCACGGTGCTGTAGGTACCCGGGATGACCGAGAAGACGATGATCACCATGTACAGAAACGGGATGTTCGACCAGACCTCGATGAGACGTTGCACAACAAGATCAAACACGCCGCCAAAGTAGCCCATCATGCAGCCGATAGAAATGCCCATCAAGTAGGTCAGCGCAGTGAAGGCGGTGGCAAACAAGATGGCCGTTCTAAAACCGTAGAAGAGCCGCGCCAAGATGTCGCGGCCGGTGGAGTCGGTGCCCAGGTAATGCCCTTGCTGGGCGTCGGGCGGGGTCGATTTCAAGATGCCGTTGTAGGCCGTGTTTTCGAAAGGCCCAAACGGCACTGGCGGCATGATGACCAGGTTGGCCGAACCCTCGGCCTTGAAGCGCTGCTGCAGCGCGCCGTAGTCCACCTGGCTGCGGGCCGCTTCGCCCTGCAAGCCGTATTCGGCGCCGAGCTTGACAGCAGCGTAGGTTGGAAACGTCCAGTTGCCCTGGTAGCGAACTGCCAGCGCCTGGTTGTTCATCAACAGTTCGGCGCCGAGCGACAGCAGCGTCAGCCCGACCAACAACCAAAAGGAAAAATAGCCGCGCTTGAGCTCCCGAAAACGCTTGAGCTTGCGCGCGGTGAGGGGGTTGAGCTTCATCGGCGTGTCAGCTGAGGTTCATTGAAAGCGCACTCGGGGGTCGACCAAGGCCACCGTGATGTCTGACAAGATGTTGCCCACCAGCAGCAACAAACTCGACAGCAGCACCACGCCCATGACCACCGGGTAGTCGCGGTCGAAGATGGCCGACAGGCCCAGCAAGCCAAAACCATTGATGTCGAAGATGGTTTCGATCAAGAAAGAGCCTGTGACCAGCAGTGTCACGTTCTGCCCAAAGGTGGTGGCAATGGGGATCATCGAGTTGCGCAAGGCGTGCCCTGTGACGGCGCGGCGAAAGGTCGCGCCCTTGGCCACTGCCGTGCGCACATAGTCGGCCGCGAGGTTGTCCATCAGGTTGTTTTTTACCAGCAGCGTCGTCACTGCAAAACTGCCCACCAGGTAGCAAATCAGCGGCAGTGCCGCGTGGTGGAAGAGGTCTTTGATCTGGCCCCAGGTGCCAAGCTCGCTGAAGTCGATGCTGGTGAACCCACCGAGCGGAAACCATTCCAGCCGCACCGAAAAGAACAGCAGCAGCAGCGAGCCCAGCACGTAGCCCGGTACGGCGTAACCCGCGAAGATGATGATCGAGGTGATGCCATCAATGGCCGTGCGGTGCTTGATGGCCTTCAACACCCCCAGCGGGATCGACACCGCGTAGGTGATGATGAGGGTGATGAGTCCGTAAAACAGTGACACCGGGAAACGCGATTGGATGATGTCCCACACCGGCTCGTTGTAGCGGTAGGACGATCCCAGGTCGCCCGTGGCCACCTTGCCCAGCCACAGGCCATAGCTCTCGAACCAGGGCTTGTCAAAACCGTAGTACTTTTTGAGCTGATCCAACTGCGCCTCAGACAAGGCCATGCCCTGCCCAACGCTGCTGGACTGGCCACCAGATTGGCTCGCTGACTGCGCTTCCATGATGGCCCGCTCCAGCGGACCGCCCGGTACCAGCCGCGTGATGACAAACACCAAGATGGTGATGCCCAGCAAGGTCGCTGGCAGCAGCAAAAGTCGTCGAAAGAAATATCCACCCATGGGCGTGCAGGTTAAGGCAAAAGGGGGTTGATCACAGCAGCAGCTCGGGGTTTGTCCCAGAAGGTGATGCGCACAAACGGCGTGGCCGCTGATAGTGCCGACTTTGCGCATAGCGAACAGGTTCGTAGTCAAGTCGGCTTCGTTGCGGAGGGAAGCACTCAATGCTTTGCACACGCATCGCCGCGCCACGTTGGCGCAGCCACTCCTTGCGCTCGCGGTAGTCCTGCACCACCTTATCCACCTGCGCTACATCTGGATAAGCCAGCCCCAACAGTGGCCGTTCCCAGCAGTGCCCAAGCCGTGCATGGCGGCAGTGGGTGTTCGGGCGCCTTGCCGGGGGGTTGAAAGAAAAAAGGTGCCTTTGAATTTCCCATCGTCAAAACAAGCGCACCTCGTGCAGCGCCAAGCCCAGTTGAACCGTGGTGCCCACTTGCAGTACCGCAGCACCCTGGGAGTGCGGCTGATCAACTTGCAACTGTTGTGTACCCACGGCCACTTGGTAGCGCGTGGTTTCACCAGCAAACTCGCTCGCGCGGACTTGGCCTGGCATCCACACACGGCGTTCGTCGCGGGGTTCACCGGGGGTTTGGATGCGCAGCGCGTGAGGGCGAAAGCTCAACATCGCGCTGGGTGCGTGGGGGGTCGGGTTGAGGCCGACCCGCTCAAGTGACAACGTTAACTCGCCCAACCCTTCAACCTCCAGTACCAAGCCTGCAGCGCTGCGCGACAACACACGCGCTGGCAACTCGTTGAGCGTGCCCAAAAAATGGCCGACGAATGAGCTGAGTGGCAGGTCAAACACGGCTTGTGGTGTGCCCACTTGTTGCACCACACCAGCGTCGAGCACGGCCAGTCGGTCAGACATGGCCAGCGCTTCTTCTTGGTCATGCGTGACAAAAATGGTGGTGATGCCCAAGCGGCGTTGCAGCGCGAGCAACTCAGCCCGCATCTGCACACGCAGGCTCTTGTCGAGGTTGGACAAGGGCTCGTCGAGCAGCAGCACTTGTGGCTCGATCACGATGGTGCGCGCCAGCGCCACACGCTGTTGCTGGCCACCCGAAAGTTGGCTGGGTCGGCGCTCAGCCTGTGCGCTCAGGCCCACCATGTCGAGCACCGCCGCCACCTTGGACTTGATGGTGGCCTTGTCCAGGCGCCGCTCGACCAATCCAAAGGCCACGTTGTCCCACACGCTCAGGTGCGGCCACAGCGCGTAGCTTTGAAACACCATGCCGATGTGGCGTTGCCAGGGCGGTCTGGCGCTGATATCTTGGCCGTCCACCAGCACGCGGCCTTGCTGGGCGCGCGCAAAACCAGCCATGACGCGCAGCAGCGTGCTTTTGCCCGAGCCAGAAGGCCCGAGCAAGGCAAAAAATTCGCCCGGCGCCACGTCCAGGCTCAGGCCCTTGAGCACCTCGGTCTTGCCGAAGGCCAAGCACACATCACGGCACGTCACGCTGACGGGTTTCATTCGCGCCTCTTTGTTTTGTCTTGGCTCATGTCATGGGTCATTTACCGGACTGCCAGCGTCCCACCACGCGGTGCGACACATAGGTACCCACACCCACCACGACGATGGCCAAGACACCCAGCGCCGCACCCGGCCCACGCCCGGCCACGCTTTGCATGTACAGGTAAATGCCGTAGCTCATGGGTGCTTGTGAGTCGGCCGAGACGAGCAAGAGCGTGGCCGACAACTCCACCGCGGCGGTGATGAAACTGGTGACAAAACCCGCGAGCAAACCACCCGCCATCAACGGCAAAACCACGCGGCGCAGGCTGCGCGCGCCGGTGGCGCCCAGGTTCTGCGCGGCTTCTTCCAGCGAGACATGCAGTTGCTGCAAAACCGCCACGCAGGAGCGCAGCGCATAGGGCAAACGGCGCACCGCGTAGGCCAGCATGATGAGCAACCACGAGCTGGTGATGAGCACCTCGCTGCCCGGCCAGGTGACGCCTTTGAACAAGCGCAAATAACCAATCGCCAGCACGATGCCGGGCACGGCCAAAGACGCCGTTGCCAAACCATCGAGCCAACGCCTGGCGGGCAACGGTGTGCGCAGCATCAGGTAGGCCATGGTGGCGCCCAACACCACGTCCAGCCCGGCCGCCAGCCCGCAGTAGAGCAAGGTGTTGCCGACCATGCCGCTGCTGTCGGCCAGCACGGTGGCGTAGTGCGCCGTGGTGTAGGCGTCGGGCAAGGGTGAATAACTCCACACTTTGGCCAGTGAGAGCAACAGCACGCCGATGTGCGGGCTGAGCGTGAGCAGCAACACGGCCACGATCCACATCGTTGCCAGGGCGTTGCCCACAGCGTTGAGCCGTCGGCGCTGCAAAGCATGGCCACCCTTTTGAATCGTCGAAAAGTCCTTGCCCTTCAAGGCACGCGCCGAGAGCACCATGGCCAGCACCGAAAAGCCAATCATCAGCACACTGATGACATAACCCAGCGGGTCTTCCAGGCCGACTTGCGTGATGCGCAAATAGGCCTGTGGCGCGAGCATCACGGTTTGCCCCATCACCAGCGGTGTGCCCAGGTCGTCAAACACTTTGACAAAAACCAGCGAAGCACCGGCCACAAAACCCGGCAGCCCGAGCGGAAAGATGACGCGCCAAAACAAGCGCCAGCCCGTGCAGCCCAGGTTTTGTGCGGCTTCCTCCATGGCGCCATCGACATTGCGCAGCGCCACGGTGAGGTTGAGCAAGATGAAGGGGAAGTAGTGAATGGCCTCGACGAAGATGACGCCAGCAAGCCCTTCCATGATGGGCAGCGTGAAACCAAAGTGCTCATTGAAGAGCAGGTTCACCGCACCCGAGCGGCCGAAAATCAACTGCAAGGCCACGGCGCCGACAAAGGGCGGCATGATCAATGGCAGCACGCCCAAAGTTTGTATGAGCAAGGCGCCACGGAACTCAAAGCGCACCGTGAAATAGGCCAAGGGCACGGCAATCAGCGCGGCAAAGAGTGCCGACATCGTGGCCACAAACAAGCTGTTGAAAAAGGCCTCGCGCATGAGGCCTTGCTGAAAAAAGGCGGCAAAGTGGCCCAGCGTTAGGCTGCCATCACCATCGATGAAAGCCGTGACAAAAACCTTGGCCACGGGCAGCAACAGGAACATCAGCAAGAAGGCCAGCACCAGCGCACCGGCCAACCAGGTGCCAGCGCGCACTTGGCGCCAAGCGGGCAGTGCGGCGCCCAAAGCCAATGCCACGGCCCTTAACGACACTCAACGAACCAGATTGGCCGCTTGTTCGGCCAGGCCCTTGGCACGCGCGTAGTTGTCGCGTGCAGTGCTGTTCCAGCGGTCTTCCAGGCCAGTGACCTGCTTGTTCACGGCAGCGTCTTTTTTATTTGCAGTGAAGAGGGCAAGGAAGTTTTTGTCACTGGCCATGCCCGGGCCGATGACCGGTGAAAAAGCCGCGTCGCGGGCTTGCTTCAGCAGCAAGGCTGCCGCTGGATGAGGCTTTTTGGCCAGCAGGGCCTCGGCCTCGTGGATGACCTTGGTCGCGGCTTGCAGCTCTTTCAAACGGAAGGTGATGGTTTGATCGAACACACTGGAGACCACGTTGTAGCGAGCTTCTGAAACGTCGGAGTCAAAGCGCACCTTGGCGCGTTTGGCGATCTCAAAAGGATTGGGGTAACCCGCAGGCACTTTGCCTTTCATCTGCTCGGGCGGCAGGATGGGCAGGCGTGAAATTTTTGGATCAAGCAGCAACTCTTGCCCTTCAGCGGAGACCGTGAACGCGATGAACTTGCGCGCCTCAGCGGGATTTTTAGCGCCGCTCACCAGTCCAATGTTGGCAGGCACCACGGCCGTGAGACTGGGATAGGCAAACTCGACCGGAAAGCCCGAGTACTTGCCCGCCAGGCCAAAAAAATCGATCACCAAGCCGATACCAAATTGCCCGTTGTTCACGCCATCGGGCACACCAAAACTGCGTTCGGTGATGGCCGCGCAATTGCCCGCAATTTGCAGCAATTGACCCCAACCTTTGTCCCATCCTTCTCCTTGCAGCAAGGTTTCTACGGTCAAGTGCGTGGTGCCCGAACGAGATGGTGAACTCATGGCCACGTGGCCAAAGTACGCGGGTTTGGTCAGGTCAGCCCATTGCGCTGGTGCGGGCAGCTTGTTGGCCGCCAGGTAACGCGTGTTCCACATCAAACCGTAACCCGCCAAAGCCTGCCCCAGGTACAAACCACGCGGGTCGTTGATGGGGTAACTTCCGACCTTGGTCGGTGCAGCCGGGTTGGCCAACTCAGCCACTTTGTCCAGCAGTTTGTTGGCCGCCAGCACTTCAAAAGCATCAGGCGCCGAGGCCCAAAAAACCTCGGGCCGTTGGCCCACTGGCAGCTCACGCACGTAGGCCATGCCCTGCACCGTGTTCTTGTTCAGCACTTCGAGCTTGATGCTCGGATTGGCCTTTTCGAACGCCGTTTTGTAGGCCTGCGTCAGCTCTTTAGGGAAGGAGGTGATGACGGTGACGGTGCCGGCGCCAACAGGCATCCAGGCGCACAGGCAAGCCAAGCCAAAGGCCGACACAGCAGAAACAACCACAGCGCGTCGCGTGCGCACAGAGAACATTGAAGACTCCCATCGAACAATCGTGTGCACGATAGGAGCCGTGCCTACGGCATGCAATGCGGGCTTGCGTTATCAGTAGTTGCACCCCCGCCCGCTTGCATGCAGGACGCTTCGACAAGCTCAGCCCGAACGGGCGACGGGCTGAGCCTGCAAAATCTCAGCGCTGTGCCTTCACCTTCAAGCGCCACGCATGCAGCAGCGGCTCGGTGTAACCACTGGGCTGCGCCAAGCCTTTGAACACCAGGTCGCTCGCCGCTTGAAACGCCGCTGATTCTTTGAACCGACCGGCCATGTTTTGGTAGGCCGCGTCGCCTGCGTTTTGTTTGTCCACCACCTTGGCCATGCGCTTCAAGGTCGCGCTCACCTGCGCTTTGCTGACCACCCCGTGCAACAGCCAATTGGCCATGTGCTGGCTGCTGATGCGCAGCGTGGCGCGGTCTTCCATCAGACCCACGTTGTGAATATCAGGCACCTTGGAGCAGCCCACACCTTGGCCCACCCAACGTACGACATAACCCAATATGCCTTGCGCGTTGTTGTCGAGTTCTTGCTGTTTTTCGGCATCACTCCAGTTGGGTTTGCGCGCCACGGGAATGGTCAGCAAGCCATCTAGCAAGGCGTCACGCTCGGCGTTGAAGTCGGTCCTTTCCAACTGCTTTTGCACGGCAAAAACATCCACCTGGTGATAGTGCATGGCGTGCAGCGTCGCGGCCGTGGGACTGGGCACCCAGGCGGTGTTGGCACCGGCTTTGGGGTGGCTAATTTTTTGTTGCAGCATGGCTGCCATCAGATCGGGCATGGCCCACATGCCTTTGCCGATTTGCGCTTTGCCACGCAGCCCGCATTCCAGGCCCACGAGCACGTTGCTGCGCTCGTACGCGGCGATCCACGGCGTGGCTTTCATGTCGCCCTTGCGCAGCATCGGGCCGGCTTGCATGGCGCTGTGCATCTCATCGCCAGTGCGGTCCAAAAAGCCCGTGTTGATGAAGGCCACGCGGCTGGCGGCGGCGGCAATGCAGGCTTTCAAGTTGACGCTGGTGCGGCGCTCTTCGTCCATGATGCCGAGCTTGACGGTGCTGTTTTTGAGGCCCAGCAGTTTTTCAACGCGGCCAAAAAGTTCACTGGCAAAAGCCACTTCCGCCGGGCCATGCATCTTGGGTTTGACGATGTAGACCGATCCCGTGCGTGAATTGCGAATGCCGTTCGTGTTGTTGCCCTGCAAGTCGTGCAGCGCAATGGTGGTGGTGAGCACGGCGTCCAAGATGCCTTCGGGGATCTCTTGGCCGTCGCCCCACAGCACGGCCGGGTTGTTCATCAGGTGACCCACGTTGCGCACAAAGAGCAGCGAGCGGCCATGCAAGGTCAACGCCCCACCCTGCGCCGCCGTGTATTCGCGGTCAGCATTCAAGCCGCGTGTGAAGGTCTTGCCGCCCTTGCTCACCTCTTGCGTTAACGTGCCCTTCAAGATACCCAACCAGTTGGCATAGGCCTGCACTTTGTCGTCAGCGTCCACCACTGCCACCGAGTCTTCGAGGTCGAGGATGGTGGACAACGCAGACTCCAGCACCACGTCGCTCACACCGGCGGCGTCGCTCGCGCCGATGGCCGTTGTGCGGTCGATGCGAATGTCCATGTGCAAGCCGTTGTTGACGAGCAGCACGGAACTGGGAGACGCGGGCGCGCCGCAGTAACCCACGAATTGCGTGGTTTTGGCCAGCGTCGTGCTGCTGCCATTCTTCAAGCTGATGACAAGTGCGCCACCCGCCACGGTGTAGGCCGCGGCATCAAGGTGCGAGCCTTTTTTCAGCGGCGCGCAGCGATCGAGCACGTGGCGGGCGTACGTGATGACCCGTGCGCCGCGCACGGCGTTGTAGGCGCCCGCCCGGGTTGCGCCGCCCTCTTCACCGATCACGTCGGTACCGTAGAGCGCGTCATACAACGAGCCCCAACGCGCGTTGGCGGCGTTGAGTGCGTAACGTGCGTTGGTGATGGGCACCACGAGTTGTGATCCCGCTTGGCGCGCCAGTTCGGCGTCGACGTTTTTGGTCGTTATTTGGGTGCGTTCAGGCACGGGCACCAGGTAGCCAACGCGCTGCAAAAATCGGCGATAGCTGCGCATGCCGGCAGCGCCCCGAATCGGGCCCGGGTGAGCCGTGTGCCAGGCGTCCAACTCGGTTTGCAGGCGGTCGCGCTCGGACAACAAGGCGGCGTTTTTGGGTGCCAGGTCGTGCACGATCTGATCGAACCCTGCCCAAAACTTGGCGCTGGAGATACCTGTGCCAGGCAGCACCTGGTCTTCGACAAAACGGTGCAGGTTGCTGGCCACTTGCAGGCCGTGGACAGAGGTGCGGGCCGTGGTGTGCAAAGGGGTATCTTGGATGTTGGTCATGTCAATGTTTACTCAGAGGAGGTCGTGATTCGGGCAAGTCAAGCAGGAAAAAAATCAAGCACGTCGCGCAGGCTGGTGCCTCGGCGCGTGGGCTCTGTGCCCAGGTGCTCCAGTGGCAAGCCAGCACGGTTGACCCACAGCGTGGGGTAGCCAAACCACGTGGCACCGATGGCGTCCCAGCCGTTGCTCGACACAAAGAGAATCTCGCGTGCGGCCATGCCCAGCGCCTGTGGGCCCAGCGCGTAGGCCGCGGCGTCGGTCTTGAAGCGCTTGACCTCGTGAACCGACAACAACGGGTGCAACAAGTTGGTGAGCCCCGCGCTTTTGACGGCCACGCCGAGCATCTCGGGGTCACCATTCGAGAGCACTCCTGCGCTGATGCCACGGCGCTTGAGCTCGGTCAAGACGCCCAGGTTTTCGGGGAAGGCACTGAGGTGGTGGTACTGGTTCATCAACTGGTCTTCACCGGCAGTGTCCAGCGCCAAACCAAGGCGCTCGCAGGCGTTGCGAAGGCCTGCGCGCGTGACCTCCCAAAACGGCTGGTATCGGCTGCTCAGCGTGAGCAAGCGCGTGTAGTCGATTTGTTTGTCGCGCCACAAAGCGGCGAGCTGGCCCCCGTGCCCGGGGAAAAGCTGTTCGGCCAGGAGGCCGACGCTGTAGACATCAAACAAAGTGCCGTAGGCGTCAAAGAGCACTGCGCGGATTTTCATGGACGCAATTTATTCGATACTTGAGCGCGCATTAAGCACTTCAAAAGTTAACCATTCCCGCCGTAAAAGTACGCACTGATGCCTAGTCAATCGACGAGAAACCCACATGGATCGCCTCAAACACATTGAAACCTTCGTTGCCGTTGCGACGCGCGGCAGCCTCACTGCCGCTGCCAAAGTTGAAAATGCGGCACCTGTGGTGGTGGGACGGCGAATCGATGCGCTCGAAGCGCACTTGGGCGTCAAGCTGCTGGTGCGCACCACCCGGCGCATCACGCTGACGCACGAAGGCAGCGCCTTTTTGGAAGACTGCCAACGTGTTCTGGCCGACTTGGCCAACGCCGAAGCGAGCGTCAGCGCGGGCGGCGTGAAGGCGAGTGGTCACTTGCGCATCACGGCGCCTGCGGGTTTCGGGCGCCGCCATGTGGCGCCGTTGGTACCCGCATTTTTGGCGCAACACCCCGAAGTCAGCCTGTCGTTGAACCTGAGCGACCGTGTGGTGGACATCGCCGGTGAAGGTTTTGACTGCGCCATCCGCGTTGGTGACTTGCCAGATTCCAGCCTGGTCAGCACACGCTTAGCGGACAACCGGCGCTTGTGCGTGGCGACACCCGCTTATTTGCAGCGTGCGGGCACACCTACGACGCCGGCAGAACTGTCATCTCACCAGTGCCTCACGCTCAGCTCCGAAGCCAGCCAAACACGCGGATGGGCATTCAGGGTGAACGGGACAGTGCAGTACCTGCGCCCCAGCGGGCGGCTCGATTGCAGTGACGGCCAAGTGCTGCACGACTGGTGCTTGCGTGGTCTTGGCATTGCCTGGCGCAGCACCTGGGAAGTGCGTGCTGAGGTGGCCCAGGGCCGCTTGGTGGCCTTGCTGGAAGACTACGCCGCCCCGACCAATGGCATCTTTGCGCTTTTTCCGCAACGCAAGTTGTTGCCGCTGCGCGTACGGCTGTGGATCGACTTCATCAAGCACAGTTACAGCGACACCAATTACTGGGCGCCGGATGCAGTTTGAACTCGATGAATGACGTGCGGCGCAGCACCATCGACGCAAAAGAAAGCCGCCCGAGGGCGGCTTTCTTTTGGCCGAGCAACGAAGAATTTACTTCTTAGCGTCAGAGGCAGCAGCCATCGCGCCCTTGGCAGCGTCAGCGGCTTTAGCCATGGCGTCTTTGGCAGCGTCAGCAGCGACCATTGCGCCAGAAGCAGCAGCCATTACGCCAGAAGCAGCGGCGTCAACAGCCGAAGCGGCAGCAGCCATGGCAGCCGGTGCCGGAGCAGCAGCGGGTGCAGGGGCAGGAGCCTCGGCTTTTTTGCCGCAAGCGGCCAGAGCAACAGCGGCAACCAGGGCGGCCAACAGGAGTGATTTGTTCATTTCGTGTGTCCTCGAAGATATTGGGTCAATTGACTAGATGAGAGAGAGGGCACTCTTCGACAACTCTCAGAGACCCATCCAAGACACTGCAAGAACATCTACAAATACATCTACAAATCTTGAATTTGTATCTGACCACAGCAGTCTAGCCTCTGAGTATATGCCGAATTAGGGCAAGTCCCTAGAGCCCGAGCGTTGTGGTTGCCAATCCTGGTCCAGAACGTTGCAGCAATGCATCGAATTGTTGGTTCAATCGACGTGCTTGCCGTGCATCTAGGGCGCAACGACCCCGCCAGTGCTGGCGATCCAGGAGTTGCACAGTGGTGCGGGAGTCGTCGATGGCCAAGGTCGGCAACTCGGTGACGTCCTCAGCAGCCGGGCTCAACAATTCGACTTGATGCGTGCGGTCACGCCGCCAGCCGACAAAGCGCGCATGGCAGCGATGCAAGGCTTGAAAGTCGAGCGCAAGCATTAACAATTGACGTTGCGGGAGCGTTAGCCAGCGTTGCAAATCGCCCAACAGGGCGGGCTCACTCAAAGGCCAGTCGGCAAAGTCAGGGTCGATCCACAGCAACCGACGCGACTGGTGGGCCAAGGCCTGGCGCACACACCAAGCCACTGACACGCCAAATTCGGCCGCGCTGGTGATGACCGGCGTGGCAACGTCGTTGTCAGGATGGACCGGCACCATGTTCTTCACTGCGCAGCGGCGCGCAACCAGCCTTGGTCAAGCCATTGGGTGAGCAGCACGCGCGCATCGGCGCTCAGCCGGGCGCAGCCTGCGCTGTCCAACGCACGTGCATCGGCCAGTTGGCGCATGGCCTTGGCGTCGCGTCCAGCAGCGCGGTACGACTCGCCGTTGATGTAGAGGTGCTGGGCGTCGTACATCATGCGAGTGCCGCGTGCCAGCACCACGCCCTGGCCCGTCGTAGCACGAACAGCAGCAGTCCTCGCAGACTCTGGCGCATTCGTCGTTGTCGTCGCGCGTTCAAACCACACGTGGTCTTTGGGTTCGGTGAGCGCCTCGCCCAGTACACGTTCCATGGCATGGGGTTGGCCAATCAAATTCATGAGGCTCGCGCGTGCAAAGGATTGCAGCCGCTCGGGTATGGCACCCGGCGTGACGGTCGCGGCTTCGTCAGCGTCGCGGTAGTGGGTTTGGTTTTGCGTTTGGTTTTGCGTTCGAGTCCACGTTCGCTCTAGCACCAGTGGCTGAGTTTTCTCTTCAGCAGCTTCGTCCGCCAATCGGCCCAGAAGGTCGCTGAGAAGGTCTTGCTGCCGCGGCGCGCGAAAGCCGACGGAGCAGGTCATGCACTGCCCCACAGCCACGCCCTCGTGCGCCCACTGCGGCGGCAAATAAAGCATGTCGCCGGGCTCTAACAACCACTCCTGTGTAGGCACAAAGTTGCGCAAGATCTTCAGTGGCAAGCCGTCAACAAAAGATTTGTCGGCGCCGGGGCCAGTGCGCCAGCGGCGTTGGCCTTGAACTTGGATCAAGAAGACGTCATAAGAATCCAAATGTGGACCCACACCGCCGCCATCGCTGGCCCAGGACATCATGAGGTCGTCGAGCCGCGCTTCGGGCACAAAACGAAACCGCGACAGCAGCTCATGCGCCGCCTGGTTGTGCACATCGAGCCCCTGCACCAGCAGCGTCCAATGCGGCGAGCGCACTGCGGGCAACATGCGCCGGGACAACGGGCCCTGGCGCATTTTCCAAAGCGTGCCCAACTGCTGCACGCACCGCGACTCCACGTCGTCGCGCGTGGCCAAGTCAAACAGCTCGTTGCGCGTGACGGGCGGCAGCACGCCAGGCAAGGCCTGACGCACGAGCAGCGGCTTGCGCTGCCAATGTTTGCGCATGAACGTGGCAGGCGACAGACCGCCCAATAGTGCGCAGGCTTGGTCTATGTCGATGGCAGATGTCATGGCTTGATTTTGCGTCAGAGCCCTGTGACATGATCGCGCCATGATGATCTCTGCCCCCTGTGTTGTGAGCCTGACGTGGACCTTGTCAGACGGCCAAAACCGCCCCATCGATGAGTTGGCCGACCCCGTTGAATTCTTCTTTGGTGGTGAGGACTTGCTGGCCAAACTCGAAGAAGCTTTGCAGGGCCAAGAGCTCGGCTTTGAAGCCCATCTGCACTTGGAACCCGAGCATGCTTTTGGTGACTACAAGGCCGAGCTCGTGTGTTTCGAGGACCGCGCCTTGTTCCCCACTGAGCTGGAAACTGGCATGGCTTTTGAGGGGCTGCCAAAAGGCGCAAAAACACCTCAGATGCCGGGCGACGTTTTTTATCTGGTCACCGAGATCTACCCCTCACACGTGGTGTTGGACGGCAACCACCCGTTGGCCGGCATGGCGCTGCGTCTGCACGTCAAAGTGCGCGACGTTCGGCCAGCCAGCGCTGAAGAAGTCGCCGCGCAGACGGTGAACGGTGGCGCCGTGTCGTTGCTCAGCGGCGCGGGTGCAGGCGCCGGGAAGCAGCTCCTGCACTA
>JAYVRO010000438.1:0-13688 GCA_043776165.1 Rubrivivax sp.
ACTTCGGTGATGGGCAGCGCCGTGTCGGTCAACAGTTGTTTGGCCAGCAGCAAGCGCTGTGTGCTCAGGTAATCCAGCGGCGAAACGCCAAATTCAGCGGCAAATATTCGACGCAGGTGGCGGTCGGTCACCCCCAGGCGCTTGGCGATGTCGGCCATGTAAAGCTCGCCGCCTGTGGGCACAGCTTCGTCGATTTGCCGGGCTGCGTGCTGCGCCAGCACATGCGGTGAATCCACCAACGAGAGCCCCGGCGCGAGCTCGGGGCGACAGCGCAAACAGGGCCTGAAGCCCGCTTGTTCGGCCTGCGCCGCGTTGGCATAAAAGCGGCAATTGCGCGCCAGCGGCGCACGCACGCGGCACACCGGGCGGCAGTAGATCTTGGTGCTGGTGACACCCACAAACAGGCGGCCATCAAAACGCGCGTCCCGCGCCAAGAAGATGGCGTAGTTTTGTGCGTGCTGGGTGGCTGCTGTGTCAGAGACGGCGGTGGGCATGCAGGGCATTATGGTCGACGTGCACTGCGGAACTGGCCGTTTTCGGACCTGTGCATTCCACCCTCCCCCTGCCAGGGGGAGGGCCGGGGAGGGGGTCATTCAAACCCGGGCCGCCTACCTACAATCGCGCCCACTCCAACCACCCCAGGTGCCGCCATGCAAGTGCATGCTTCCGTCTTCAAGGCCTATGACATCCGAGGAATCGTGGGCCAGACCATCGACGAAGGTTTTGCCGAGCACCTGGGCCGCGCGTTTGGGTCTGAAGCACTGCTTGCTGGCGACAAGGCGGTGGCCGTGGGCCGTGATGGGCGCGTCTCAGGCCCCCGTCTGGTGGCCGCTTTGCTGCGCGGATTGAAAAGCACCGGGATCGATGTGGTGGACATCGGCCCCGTCACCACCCCCATGCTCTATTACGTGGCCGCCACTCGCGGCGGGCACGGTTGCAAAAGTGGCATTCAGGTGACGGGCAGCCACAACCCCAAGGACTACAACGGCTTCAAGATGGTGCTGGCCGGGCGTGCCATTTACGGTGACGACATTCAACGCCTGCGTGCCCGCATGGAAGCCGAAAACTACACCCGCGGCCGCGGCCGCAGCGCCAAGATGGACATCGGCGCCGAGTACGCTGCGCGCATCACGGGCGACTGCCGCATGAGCCGCCCCATGAAGATCGTGGTCGACTCGGGCAACGGCATTCCTGGCGCCAGCGCGCCGGCCATCCTGCGGGCCCTGGGCTGCGAGGTGATCGACCTGTACAGCCGTGTGGATGGCGACTTCCCCAACCATCACCCCGACCCCAGCAAGCCAGAAAACCTGGCTGACCTCATCAAGGTCGTACACGCCACTGACGCTGAAATTGGCCTCGCTTTTGACGGTGACGGTGACCGCCTGGGCGTCGTCACCAAGGGCGGCAACATCATCTACCCCGACCGGCAAATCATGCTCTTTGCGCGCGACATCCTGGCGCGCAACAAGGGCGCACAAATCATCTACGACGTGAAGTGCTCGCAGCGCCTGCCTGTGGCCATCCGCAAGGCCGGTGGCAAGCCTCTGCTGTGGAAAACCGGGCACTCGCTCATCAAGGCCAAACTGGCCGAAACTGGCGCACCTTTTGCGGGTGAGATGAGCGGCCACCTCTTCTTCAAGGAGCGCTGGTATGGCTTTGACGACGCCATGTACACGGCGGGCCGTTTGCTTGAAATCCTGAGCCGCGTGGCCGACCCGAGCAAGTTGCTCAACGCGCTACCCACCAGCTTCAGCACACCCGAGTTGAACGTGCCTTGCGCCGAAGGTGAACACCATGCCGTGGTGGCCGAGCTGCTGGCCCGCGTGGCCGATGGCCGGTTAACGTTTGACAAAGGTGAAGTGGGCACGATCGATGGTTTGCGGGTCGACTTTGCCGACGGTTTTGGCCTCATCCGCGGCTCCAACACCACACCGGTGTTGGTGCTGCGTTTTGAAGGTCACACCAACGAGGCTTTGCAGCGCATTCAGACGCAATTCATGGCCGTTTTGCGCAGCGTCAAGCCCGACGCGCAAGTGGCGGCGGCGGCGCATTGAACGCGCTGCACGCACTGCACCCACTGCACCCACAGAACGAGCCGCCCTACAAGCCGCCACCCTGCCTGGGCAAACCTTGCTGAACACACTGGCGCGAGCGGCCTACACCTTGCTCTTGACCTTGGGCACGCCGCTCTACCTTGCGCGGCTGTGGTGGCGTGGTGCGCGGGAGCCGCTGTACCGCTTTGCCTTGGGTGAAAGGTTGGGTTTTTACAAACAAAACTACGAGCCAGGGCGCTTGTGGATCCACGCCGTGTCCCTGGGCGAAACGCGCGCCGCGGCGGCGCTCATCGAGGCCTTGCGCGCACAACAAGCTGGCCTGCAAATTTTGTTGACGCACGGCACCGCCACGGGGCGCGAAGCAGGTGCTGCGCTCTTACGCACAGGCGATGCCCAAGTTTGGTTGCCCTACGACACGCCCGGCGCCGTACGCCGCTTCTTGCGCGCGCACATGCCCACCGCAGGGGTGCTGATGGAGACCGAGATCTGGCCCCATCTCATTAACTCATGTGAAACGTTGGCCATTCCCCTCGTCTTGGCCAACGCGCGTTTGTCGCCGCAAAGCTTGCAAAAAGGGCTGCAACTTCAAGCGCTCTTTGGCCCCGCCATGAAGAGCCTGCGCCTGGCGCTGGCGCAGACCGATGCCGACGCGAGCCGCCTGCGTCAAGGCGGCGCGCGCCAGGTGCAGGTGATGGGCAACCTAAAATTTGACATGACCCCCCCCAGCGCCCAGCTTGCGCAGGGCAAGGCTTGGCGCATTGCCTTGGGCAGGAAAGTGGTGCTGATGGCTGTCTCACGCGAGGGCGAAGAGGTCGCGCTGTTGTCTGCCTGGTCGGCTTGTTCAGCCCTGCCCGCACCTCGGCCCTTGTTGCTTATCGCGCCGCGCCATCCGCAACGTTTTGATGCTGTCGCACAGCTGGCCAGCGCCCGCTTCAAGCAGGTTCAGCGCCGCAGCACCTGGGCCGAGACTCCACCTGAAAGTGCCATGCATGCCGACGTATGGATTGGCGACACGCTGGGTGAGATGGCCCTGTACTACGCCTTGGCCGATGTCGCCTTGTTGGGCGGCAGCTTTGAGCCACTGGGCGGCCACAACCTCATTGAAGCCGCCGCGTGTGGCTGCCCCTTGTTGATGGGCCCGCACACCTTCAACTTTGCCCAAGCTGCCGAGATGGCCTTGGCGGCGGGGGCGGCAGAGCGCCTGGCCGACATCACGACGGCCGTACACCGCGCCACCGAGCTGGCCAGTTCCGGCGAGCGTGATCTGATGTCCGCGCAGGCCCTGTCGTTTGCACAGGCGCATCGCGGTGCGGCAGCGCGCATGGCGCGCGCCACGTTGGCGGCGGTGAATGCCGATCGCGCCAGCGCCGCGCCTTGAATGATCTAGGTCAGCGAACTACGTCAGCAATCTACGTCAGCGAACCACCTCAGCGATCTACCTAAGCACAGCGCTCGCATCGGCCTCGGCCACCAAAGCCTGTGCGTCGTTCGGCAACAAAAACCCCAGCGCCACGGCATGGGCCGCAGCCTTGCGCACAGCGGCCACGTAACCATCGTGCGAGCCATAACGCTCTTGCAATGACGCTCGCGGGTCTTGGTTGGCTTCACGCTCGGCGCGGGTCTTTGCAAAAGGCAGCATGCCACCCGTGTAGTTGCATATTTGACCTTGGTGGAAAGGCCGCGCACCACCGGCCGTGATGTTCCAACCCAAATAGGTGCCCAGCGGCGCGTCTAACAAAACATGGGGCACACCACCCACTTCATTGCCGTCGGCGTCCACGCGCGGCACCAGCATCTTGATGACCTGCTTGATGCGCGGCACCGCGTTGCTGGGCACGCCAGAAGCGTCCATGGCATTGAACTCCGCGCCCCAGTCGTAGTCCAGCACCGGCATGATGAAACCGGGCTCGGGCGCGGTGGCGCGCAGGCCCGGCAGTGTGGGCATGCCCATGGCTTGTTTGTGCGCCTCCACCAGGTCAGGCAGCAATTTGCCATCGGCATGGCGCCGACTGCCCGCCAGCAGGGGGTACTTGCTGGGCGGCGGCGTCACGCCTTGCATCACCCAGTTGCGAAAGTGCCCACCCATTCGGGTGTGAGCTTCAGTGCCCACACTTCCGCCGAGCCAAGGTGCTCGACCACTTTCGGGCAGGTCTTGCTGGCGGTGCAACGGTCCAAGATGCCTGCGGCTGGCAGGCCGCGCGTGGCATCGGCGTGTGGCGCCCACCACTGCGGGCCTTCGCTGCCCGCTTGGTAGAGCTCCAGCACACCGTCGGGTTGTGCCCAGCGAAAGTTCAAGGCAATGCGCCGCCCGGCGATGATGGGCCACAGCCCGTCGTGCACCTGTCTGCCGTCTTCGGCCTGGTTAAAGCCCATGTGCAACCAGCCGCGCAAGAAGTTGCCCGACTGCGAGTTGCCACGCGAGATGCTGTGTTTGACCTGCCCTGCCACGGGGTTGGGCGTGCCCGCGTCGTCTGCCAGCGCCGTCTTGAAAAAGTGCCTCACATCGCGCCACGCGGCAAAGCCCGCGTCCAGCACAAAGGGGTTCTTGGCGGTGAATTCCACCTGGTACAAAAGCTTGGGATCGAACCCAGCTTTGGCGCAAATCTGCGTGCCGTCCGGCGTGCCGGGAAAGGCCACCGCACCGCCCACATTGCAGCGCGCCCAGGCCCAGTCGGCCGCGTGCAACTCGCGCTCACCCGTCACCGCGCCTTCCATGCTCTCGCCTTCACGGGTGACCAGCAACGCTCGCGTCGTGTCAAGTGTTAAGGGCTCGCAGGGCACCGGGTTGGTCTGCACGATCAGCGGCTGCGAAGCCAGCCCACTGCGATTGACGATGCGGCCCATCTCCTCGCCCGTCACCGGGCGGCCGTCGGCTTGTTTGGCGACAGGCAATTGAAGCCAATGTCGACCGTTAACCAGCATGTTGCCGCGCACAGCCGTGCCGTTGTTGGTGTCGATGGCGGCGTTGTCACCCTGCCAGCTGCTCGCCAGGCCGATGTCACCAAAATTGCGTTCCGCCAAAGGGATGGTGACGGGCGTGCCGCGGTTGGGCACGTCGTGCCACATCAAGCTGCTGGCCTGCGCCAAGTCAACCGGTTTGGTCAACACAAAACTGGCCGTGTAGCGCAGCTTGCCGTCGGGCGAGAGCCCCAGTTCGATGTCTTGGATGCGCGCGTTTTGCGCAAGCCGGGGGTCCAGCTCACCGAATGCGCGGCCAGAGATTTGTTGGTAGGCGATGGTCTGGCCGGGCAGCATGGCCAGCGGCTGGGTGTCGTCGATGACGATGCGCACAACGCGGGCTTGGGCTGCACTTGCGAGCGCCAAGGCCGTCGCGGTGATCAGCAGGCCTGCTGCAAGGGAAGAGTGCGTGTTGGGCATGATGTTGCTGTGGTGATCAAGGCGCTGTGGGTCCTCAGCGCGAAAGGGGTGGGTGTCCCTGCACTCAGGCGCTAAGGCCGGAGTTTGCACCTGTGGCTTGCCTGTGGTTTGCGTTCGGTACCGGAGTTCGGTACTATCGACGCATGAAGCGCGCGCATCGCAAGACGCTGGAGGCAGTCTTTGCACATCCGACCAGTGCGGACATTGCTTGGAAGGACATCGAAGCCCTGTTCATCGGGGTTGGCGCCGAGACGAGTGAGCGTGAAGGCAGTCGTGTCGCCGTCGTCTTGTTCAACGAGGTGCGGGTATTTCACAGACCCCATCCATCGCCAAAGACAGACAAGGGCGCAGTGGTGACAGTGAGAAAGTGGCTTGAGCAACATGGAGTGACGCCATGAACGTGATGACGGTAGACGGATACAACGCAAAAATCGAATACGACCCTGAGATTGACGTCTTTAGAGGTGAGATTCTTGGCCTCACCGGTGGCGCCGACTTCTATGGCAAGACGCCGAAAGAACTCCGCGCGGAATTCAAGAAATCTCTGTCCGTGTTTCTTGAGGTTTGCAAGGAGAAGGGAATTGAGCCGCGCCGCAACTACTCTGGCAAATTCAATCTGCGCATCCCGCCGGAGCTTCATGAACGACTCGCGATCGCAGCGCAAGCCGAAGGCAAGAGCATCAACACACTCGCACAAGAAGCGCTGGCTCAGCGTGTCGCCGTCTGATACCAACGCTTCACGGGCATGCCGGGCGGTTCGCGTTCATCTCAAACATTAGGCTTCGTAAGTATCTAAAGCATCTGGGCGATGTCCCAGTCGACGTCGGCAGTGCGTGCCACGGACACGTACTTGCCGGCCGCGATCTTGGAGATTTCCAGCGCGCGATCGGACTTGGTGTAGCTCAGCCCAGACTGCATGTGCAGGCGCAATGCGTCTCGGATCTGGCGCATCGCGATTCTGTTGGTCGGTATCGATTTAGACCGCAAAAAGCGATAAATCTGGGCCAGGTCAAAAGGGCTTTCTGTCATTCGCGTCTACCAGCCTGGCTGGTCACAGGATTAGTGCATTTACATCAACGCCCGCCCCCTGGCGGGCCAGGCGCGAAGTCGGCAGTGCTTCGCAGCGTGCAAAAAGTCCTTGTCTGTCGTCAGTAGCGTGAGGTCGTGGCGGATGCACAACTGTGCAAGGAGTGCGTCCACTGTTCCCAATTGCACGCCGGCCTTGCGGCACACGTTGCGAAGGCCGGCTGCGCTGATGTGGTCTTCGCGGTCGGGCTGAAGCAGCGGGAGCGCAGCAAAGCGTTGGACGATCTGCGCCTGTGCCTTCGGGCTTGAAAAACCTTGCAGAAGCTCTTGTAGCACCAAGCCAGTGGTGACGACTATTTCCGACCCCAGCAGAGCATCCTTGAGTTGCTGTACTTCGATCTCGGTCGCCTCGGCGTCGCGGCGCAGAGCCAATGACCAGACACTCGTATCAACGAGTAGCGTCACTTGCGCCGAGACCGCTCAGCTTTGTAGTCGAACGAGTTGTCCCATTCGAGCTTGCCGAGCAGTTCAACGACGCGCCGCTGCTCGCGACGGGCAATGAACTCCTGCAAAGCCTTGGTGACTGCCGCCTTCTTGGTGCGTTCTCCGCTGACTTGCACTGCACGGTCAAGTAGCTCGGGGTCGATCGCGAGATTGGTTGCCATGTGTGACCCCTTGTGCAGCAGTCTACACACCTTTGAGTCTGCCGAGCAGCCCGCCATGCAGTCCACTGTGCAGCAACGCAATTGGGTTTTGCGCTGCCTAACGTTTGAAATAACTCAGCGCAAGGAACAAGGTCCGAACCCCTTAAACCGTCGGAAACGTCCCCGGCAACAACACACTGCGGTCCACATCGTGCATCTGCGTGCGGCCGCAAAACGCCATCGTTAAATCCAGCTCTTTGTGGATCATCTCCAACGCCTTGGATACGCCCGCTTCACCCATGGCGCCCAGGCCATACAACATCGCTCGGCCAATGTAGGTGCCGCGCGCGCCCAGCGCCCAGGCCTTCATCACGTCCTGGCCCGAACGAATGCCACCGTCCATGTGCACTTCAATGCGGCGACCCACTTCAGCCACGATGGCGGGCAGCGCTTCGATGCTGCTTTGCGCGCCATCCAACTGGCGCCCGCCATGGTTGCTGACGATCAGCGCATCTGCGCCTGAATCCACCGCCAGGCGCGCGTCCTCAACGTCTTGAATGCCTTTGAGGATGAGCTTGCCGCCCCAGCGTTTTTTGATCCATTCCACGTCGCCCCAGTTCAACTTCGGGTCGAACTGCTCGGCCGTCCAGGCGCTCAGGTTGCTCATGTCAGAGACACCTTTGACGTGACCCACGATGTTGCCAAACTGGCGCCGCTGTGTGCCCGCCATGCCCATCACCCAACGTGGCTTGGTGGCGATGTTGATGATGTTGGCGAGCGTCAATCTGGGCGGTGCCGAGAGTCCATTCTTCAAGTCTTTGTGCCGTTGCCCCAGGATTTGCAAGTCCAGCGTGAGCACCAGCGCACCGCAGTTCGCAGCCTTGGCGCGATCAATCAAACGCTCGATGAAATCACGGTCACGCATCACGTAGAGCTGAAACCAGAACGGCGCTTTGGTGTTGGCGACCACGTCTTCAATCGAGCAAATGCTCATGGTGCTGAGCGTGAACGGGATGCCGAATTTCTCGGCCGCCTTGGCCGCCAAAATTTCGCCATCCGCATGTTGCATGCCCGTCAAACCTGTGGGCGCGATGGCCACGGGCATGTGCACCGGCACACCCACCATGGTGGTGGCCGTGCTGCGGTTTTCCATGTTCACGGCCACACGCTGGCGCAGCTTGATTTTTTGGAAGTCGCTGGTGTTGGCGCGGTACGTGCTCTCGGTCCAACTGCCCGAGTCGGCGTAGTCGTAAAACATGCGCGGCACGCGGCGCTGCGCCAGCACGCGCAAGTCTTCGATGGTGGTGATGACGGTCATGGGGCTCGCTCCTGTTGGGCGCAATGCTACCCATGAAGTGACGGTTTGTTGCCCGGCGCTGCGTTAAAGCGCAGCGCGTTTGAGCCCGCCCACACGCACGCCCAGGAGCCGTACACGCAAGCTCAAGTCCACGCGCTTCAAGCACTGCCCTGCGGCCAAACGTATAGCCGCCGCCTCTGCGGTGTGCGCAGGCAGCGTGATGTCTCGCGTCACGGTTTTGAAGCCTTCAAAGCGCAGTTTGATGCCGATGGTGCGGCCAACATACCCTTTGCGTTGCAAGTCCAGCGCCACTTGTTCGACCAGTTCGGTGAAAACCGCTGAGAGCTCGGCGCGGTCACGCTTGGCGTGCAAGTCGCGCTCGAAGGTGGTCTCGCGGCTCATGGACACGGGCTCGCTGTGCGTCACCACCGGGCGGTCGTCGACACCGTTGGCGGCGTCGTGCAACCAGGCGCCGTAAGCGCGACCAAATTTGTCTATCAGCCAAGCACGTTGTTGACACGCCAGCTCGCCAATGGTGTGAATGCCCAGGCCCGTCAACTTCACCGCGCTCTTGGGGCCAATGCCATTGAGGCTGCGCGCGGGCAGCGGCCAGATGCGCGTGCTGATGTCGACTTCGGTGATGACGGTCAATCCATCGGGCTTGTCCAACTCGCTGGCCAATTTGGAGAGCAATTTGTTGGGCGTCACGCCCACGCTGCAACTCAGCCCGGTTGCACTTTTGACGTTATTGCGAATGTCTTGCGCCACAGCGCGCACGCCGCCAAAGGGGTCGTGCCCCACGGCGTCCTGTGCGCCGGGAACGTCGGTCAAGTCGATGTAGATCTCGTCGATGCCGCGGTCTTCAACCACGGGGGCCACCTCCAACACCGCGGCTTTGAATAGGCGCGAGTAGTGGCGGTAGTGCTCGTGGTCCACCGGCAGCAGCACAGCGTCGGGGGCCAGCATGGCGGCTTTCATCAGGCCCATGCCCGAGTTCACGCCGTGGTCGCGCGCTGCGTAGGTGGCCGTGGTGATGACACCGCGTCCCGTGTAATCGCGCAAGACAGCGTAACGCCGAGTGCCGTCAGCCAAGGTTTCAGGTTGGTGGCGGCGCCCACCGCCGATGACGACGGCGCGGCCCAGCAAGTCGGGGTAGCGCAGCAGCTCCACGCTGGCATAAAAGGCGTCCATGTCGAGATGGGCGATCCAGCGCCGGGTGGTGGGGGTGCTCACGCGGCGAATGCTACGGTGAGCTTTCGCCCGTTGGGCCTTGCTTCAGGACAGACGCGCAGCGGCCTCTTCCACGATCAGCCGCTTGATACGCGCCTTCATGGCCACCACCGCAGGGTCGGCCTCGTCGCGTGGTTTGGGCAGATCAATCACGATGTCTTCTTTGACCTGCCCTGGGCGCTGCGTCATGACGATCACGCGGTCGGCCAGCTTCACGGCTTCGTCGATCGAGTGCGTGATGAGCAGCATGGTCTTGCGCGTGGCTTGCGAGATGCGCACCAGCTCGTCTTGCATCAAGGCGCGATTTTGTGCGTCCAGCGCAGCAAAAGGTTCGTCAAACAAAGCCACGCGCGGGTCGACGGCCAATGCCCGCGCGATGGCCACACGCTGGCGCATGCCGCCCGAGAGCTGGTGCGGCAGGTGGCCTTCAAAACCCGTGAGGCCCACCAGACGCACATGCTGGGCCACCACTTCGCGCTTCTGCGCAGCAGCCACGCCCTTCATGTCCAGGCCAAAAGCAATGTTGCGCTCGACGCTGAGCCAGGGGAACAAGGCGTAATCCTGAAAGACCATGGTGCGGTCCCACCCGGGGCCCCCCACCGCTTGCCCCGCTACCAACAGTTCACCTTGGGTGGGTTTTTCAAACCCCGCCAGCATGTTGAGCAAGGTGGTTTTGCCACAGCCTGAATGCCCGAGCAGACAACAGAACTCGCCCTCCTGCACGCCAAAACTGACATCGCGCAGGGCTTCAACAGCGGCAGCTCCAACACGGGGTGGTGGAAAGACTTTTGAGACACCGCGCACTTGCACGGCCAACGCTTGCACGACCAACGCTTTCACGGCCAACGTTTGAGATGACACCATTGTTTCGGCCGCGTTCATTTCTGCGCTCCCACTGACCAAGGCAACAAGCCCTTGGAAATGCGCCGGATCAGCAAGTCGATGCTGAAACCGGCCAGACCAATGACGAGCATGCCCAGGATCACGATGTCAGTGCGCAAGAGGCTGCGCGCGTCGTTGATCAAGAAGCCCAGGCCCGAAGGCGCACCCACCAGTTCAGCCGCCACCAAGGCCATCCAACCCACGCCAAAACCCACGCGAATGCCCGTCATCAATTGCGGCAGCAGCGCGGGCAAGACCACACGCTGCAGCATGCGCCACTCGTTCGCGCCCAGGCAGTGCGCAGCGCGGATGAGGTTGGGCTCGATGTTCTTCACACCAATGATGACGTTGATCAAGATGGGGAAAAAGATACCGAGAAAAATGATGAATTGGTTTTGTGTGTCGCCCACGCCAAACCACAGGATGGACAAGGGAATCCAGGCGATGGGCGGGATCGGGCGCAGCAGCTCCACAACGGGGTCGACCATGTCGTGCACGCGGCGCCACCAGCCCATGGCCACGCCCAAAGGGATGGCCACCAGCGCAAACACAAACGCGATCAACTCACGCTTGAGTGAGGCCCAGAGGTGGACGAGCAAGTCACCTGAACGCAGCAGTTCCCACCCGGCCATGAGCACTTCGCTGGGTGGCGGCAGCAGCACGGCGTATTGCTTGTCAACCTTGGGCAAGTACCAGCCGCACAGCACTTGCCACAACAAGAGCAGCACGATCAGAAAGCTCAAGGACTGCCAGCGAAAACCGCCCTGCCCGGGCACCCCCGCCACTGCGGAGGTCAAGGCCGCACCGTCACGCCATTGAAGGTGTAGGGCCTGGTGAGGTCAGCAGGTTCAGGCCAGGTTTGCGCTTGTTTCATGTTGCGAACGGTGTCGTAGGCGGGGTACGGCAATTGGCCGATCTTGCCGGTCCAGTTGGCGGGCAAGGTGGGCGGCACAGTGGGGATCTTCCAGCCCAGGTCTTTGAAAATGGCGTCCATGAACTGCGGTGCAAACGCGGCCTTGAATTCGGGCCCCATGTTGGCCGTGCGCAAGCGCTTGTTCTGGAACAACCAGCCGGTGATCTTTTCGTTTTCAGCCGTCCAGAAATCGGCCAGCGGGTAGACGTAGGTGGGCTTGTAGAGGTTGTTGTACTCGGCGACTTGCGCGGTGAGCAAACCGCGTGGCACGTTTTTCAGGTTGGGCTCTTCGAGCATGGCGTCAACCGCTTTGGCCGGGTTGGCACGTATCCACAAGGTTGATTCGACCACCGCTTCGGTGATGGCTCTGGCCACATCGGGCACGTTATCAACCAACTCCTGGCGCACGTAGACCGAGCCCTGGTAGATGTTGTAGGCGTAGCTCACGTCGATGGGCCGACCGCTCTTGCGCTCGTCGATGATGAGTGAGTTGGTGTAGTCCCAGGGCACGACCGCATCAATGCCCTTGGGCATCAAGGCCAGCTCGGCGGGTGGCATGTTTTTCAGTGTCACGTCTTTGCCGATGACCACGCCGTTGGCGCCCGTGGCCATCTGAAAGTAGAACTCTGAGGAGCTGCCTGTGGGGATGCCGATGACGTAAGGCTCGCCGTTTCTCCCGCCTTTGAAGTCGGTGATTTTCTTCAGCGGCGAGTCGAGCGGCACGATGATTTCATGGCGCAAATTGGGCGCGATGGTGGCAATCACCTTGGTGGGAATGCCTTTGTCGATGAGTGAGTTGAGTGGAAAGTTACCTGCCGAACCCACCTGCACACGGCCCGAGGTGAAGACCTCGTTCATGGCCGCGCCGGTGTTGAAGGCCTGGAACTTGGCATCGAGCCCGCGCTTGGCCAGGAGGCCTTGTGTGTTCATCACCGCCATCATGGTGTTTTGCCCCGCAAAGGGCGGCTGCCAGCCCACCATCAACGGCAACCAGCCTTTGTCTTTGAGCCAGGCGATGGACTTGTCAGACACCTTCATGTAGGGCTGCGGCCAGCCCCAGGTGGTGGGTGCTGTTGTCTGCGCCTGGGCTGTGCTCAGCGCAGCCACCGTGGTGGCGATGGCCCACGCAGCGAGCGCGACGGCGTGGAAGTTGCGGCGGCGGATGTCGGTTGTCATGGCGTTTGTCTCCAATCAGGTGAAAAGTCAATTGATTTACGTGCGGGCATCTTCACGGATCATGTCTGCGGCCTTTTCTGCCATGGCCATCACCGGGGCATTGGTGTTGCCTGAAATGAGCGCGGGCATGACCGAACAATCCATCACGCGCAGCCCGCCCACCCCACGTACCCGCAACCGCGCGTCGACCACGGCAAGCGGGTCAGAGCCCATCTTGCAGGTGCCGCTGGGGTGAAAGATGGTGGCGCCGTTGTTGCGTGCAAATTCCAGCAGTTCGTCGTCACTGCGGGCATCGGGCCCGGGCTTGACTTCACGTTTCACGTAAGGCCGCATGGGTGCCGATGCCGCGATGGCTTGTGCAGCGCGCATGCCTGCAACGATGGTGCGTCGGTCCGTTTCTGTCGACAAGTAGTTGGGCTGCATGGATGGCGCATCGAATGCGCTGCGGCTGGTGATTTGCACGCGCCCACGCGACTCTGGCCGCAGTTGGCAAACCGATTGCGTGAAGCCGCTGTACGCATGCACCTTGCCACCGGCTGAATCGGCCGAGAGGGTGGCCACATGAAATTGAATGTCGGGCCGCTTTGCGTCGGGCATGGCACGCAAAAAGCAGCCGCCTTGGTTGATGCCCACGGCCAGCGGGCCTTGTCGCTTCAGCGCCCATTGCAAACCGATGCTGATGCGGCCCCACAGTGAATTGAGCTGGTCATTCGTGGTGATGGGGCGCGTGCATTCATAGAGCAAACGCACTTGCAAATGGTCTTGCAGGTTGTCGCCCACACCGGGCAGCGCATGCACCACATCAATGCCATGCTGCATCAAGAGCGCAGGCGGGCCGATGCCCGAGAGTTGCAACAGCTGGGGTGACTGCAAAGCCCCGGCGCACAGTAAAACTTCGCGCCTTGCCGATGTTTCATGTTGGGCGCCGTCGCGCTGATAACGCACACCCTTGGCTTGACGGCCCTGCATCACCACGCCTGTGGCCATGGCACCCGTCAACACACACAAATTGCTGCGGCCTCGCGCTGGCTTCAGGTAGGCCGTGGCAGCACTGCAACGCAGGCCCCGCCATGTGGTGAGCTGGTAGT
>JAYVRO010000439.1:0-3844 GCA_043776165.1 Rubrivivax sp.
GAAAAATACAAGAACTCTGCTGCAGGCGTGCCCCTGCTCTTGGGCTTCACGTTTTTCATGGGTGTGATGCTGTCGCGCTTGGTGGGCTCGGTGCTGGGATTGGCCAACGGCGGAACATTGGTCATGATGGCTTTTGCAGGCACTGGCGGCATCTTCTTCGCCATGGCCAGCTTGTCGAGTGTCATCAAACGTGACCTGACGTCGATGGGCAAGTTTTTGGTCATCGGCATGGTCATGATCTTCATAGCCGCCATTGCCAACATCTTCATCCAAAGCAGCGCTTTGATGATCACTATCGCCGTGCTGGCCATCGGCATCTTCTCGGCCTTCATCTTGTACGACTTGAAGCGTGTGCAAGACGGTGAAGAAACCAACTACATCACCGCCACATTGGGCGTCTACCTGAGCCTGTACAACGTGTTCCAGAGCTTGCTGGCCTTGCTCGGTTTAGGCTTTGGCGAGAAGGACTAATCAGCGGCGGCGGTACTGCGATCAAAGACCGCCAGACTTTCCACGTGCGCGGTGTGCGGGAACATGTTCACCACCCCTGCGTGCGAGCAGCGATATCCTGCTTGGTGCACCAGCAACCCTGCATCACGTGCCAGGGTTGCTGGGTTGCAGCTGACGTAGACGATGCGCTCGGGCGGCGCCCAGCCCGTCACAGGCTCGACACACAAGTCGGCGAGGGCTTTGGCCAAGGCAAACGCGCCTTCGCGCGGCGGGTCGATGAGCCAACGTTCGGCATGCCCCAAAGCCGCGAGGTCAGCGCTGCTCAGCTCGAATAAATTGCGCGCCGCAAACTCGGTGTTGCCAGCCAGGCCGTTGCCCGCAGCGTTTTCGCGTGCGCGTTGCACCAACGCCGCGCTTCCTTCAATGCCGAAAACCGCCCGGGCTTGGCGCGCCAGTGGCAAAGTGAAATTGCCCAACCCACAAAACCAATCAATGACACGCTCGCCACTTTGCACGTCCAGAAGTCGCAAAGCCCGCCTCACCAGCACACGGTTGATGTGCGGGTTCACCTGCGTGAAGTCTGTGGGCTTGAAAGGCATGACCACGCCAAATTCAGGCAGCGCGTAAGACAACTGCGCGCCACCTTCGTCGAGCATTTGTACGGTCTCGGGCCCTTTGGGCTGCAACCACCATTGCACGCCGTGCGCCACACCAAAGTCACGCAGACGCTGCGTGTCGGCCGCTGAGAGCGGTTCCAAATGGCGCAATACCAAGGCAATCACCTCGTCACCGGCGGCCAATTCAATTTGGGGAAGGCGGTCCCGCTGGTCCATGCTGGCCACCAGATCGCGCAGCGGCAAGAGCATGTTGCTCATCTGGGGTGTTAATACAGGGCAGACTTCCATGTCGGCCACATAGCGCGACTTGCGCTCATGAAACCCGATCAACACCTTGTCTTTTTTGATCACATAGCGCACCGACAAGCGCGCCCTGTTGCGGTAGCCCCAGGCAGGGCCTTCGATGGGCCGCATTACCAGTTCAGGTTTGACCTTGGCCAAGTGCCACAGGTTGTCTTCCAGCACACGCTGCTTCACCGCCACCTGTGCGCCCACATGCAAGTGCTGCATCTTGCATCCACCACAGGCCCCGGCGTGCATGCCAAAGTGTGGGCAGCCAGGGCGAACGCGCTGCGAACTTTCGCGCGCCAAGAGCTGCATGGGACCCTGTTCCCAGTTGTTCTTCTTGCGACTAACGTTGCACGTGACGCGCTCGGTGGGCAAGGCACCTTCAATAAAAACCACCTTGCCAGCACCGGGGCCTTCGGTGCGGTGGGCGATGCCTTGGGCGTCAAGGTCCAGTGATTCGACTTCCAACCAATCGGGGGCGTGAGCGAGTGCGTAAGAAAATTCAGATGTCATGGGCAAGGATTATCTTGGGCAACCATGGGCCGCCATCCGCCCACAGTCCGCCCGCCGTCTGAACTTCTCGGCGAATTCAGTCGATCGAAGGCAGGTGCAGTGCCCTTCGTGTGGCCTCAATCACACTGCGCTGTGCGTGGCTGCCGCCAAGCCGCACTGCGCCGGCAGCACAGGCGTCCATGGCCGCCTGTGCCTGCGTTCGCGCCTGCGTTCGCGCCTGCGTCTGCGCCTGCTCGCGCTCGCTGTCGAACAGCGCCAGCAGGCCGACCACCCACTGGCCCGCCACTGGCGCACCTTCGTGGCCCCCGTTCGCCAAAGCATCCAGCCTTTCACCTGAGGCAACAAGTGCGCTGCGGTCGCGGCACGCGGCTGCCACCATGGCCAAGTGCAACTCGCCAAAGACGTTGGCGCCCTTGGAGAAGTGGTTGTCGATGTGTTGCTGCGCCACCGCCCACGGCAAGCCACTTTGGCCACGTTGGCTCAGGCGCCAGGGCAGCGACGCGATGTCGGCCAAGCCCATGAAGGGTGCACCACGCGGCAGGTAGTCCAAGATGGGGCCCATCAGGCGCTGCATGGCCAAGGCAGGTTGATCAAGATCAATTTCTGCCAACGCGGCGTGCCAATGAATGTGGCCCCACAGAAAGCCGTTGCCGGGGTAGCTGGGCAGCCATCGCTCTGCGAAATCGAGCGCGGCCTGCGGCTCGGTGGCCTCAAAAAAACCGTGCATCACGATGTGCGCGTTATGTCCATTGTCAGGGCGCATGTGAATGGCCGTTTGCGCCATGGCCAAGCCTTCCTCCACTCGCCCCAGCTCAATGCGGGCCCAACCCCGGTTGGCCAATAACCAAGGCAAGTCAGCAGCGTAATGCGGCATCAAAGTGTCCAAAAACACCAGCCGCGCCTCGTTGTGATCGGCACGTCCGCTGAAAGCGAAAAGGCCGTAAGCGCCCATCGCCGTTGCCATCATCAGCGCGTCGTCCGGGTGGGCTTTTGCGTGATGTAGCACGGCCGTCAAAGCGTCGTTGCTACGGCCACTGACGATCAAGGCCACGATGGCGCAATGGGCCACTTCACGCGGCGTGGCATGGGCCGCCAAAACGCAGGCCCGAGCGGCGGCGTCGCGCGCCTCGGGGCCCTTGCCCCAGGCCCCCAAAACCAGCGCGTGCAGCGCGTGCGCCAAAGCGAAATCAGGGGCTTCTTGCAAGGCCTGCGCCAGTGCATCTTGCACACCAGGCCAGGCATGCACTTGCGCATCTACCGCGCGCCAATAAGCAGCCACTGCGCCTTGCAGGGCGCAAGTCAGCGGCAGCTGCGGCAGTTGCATCATTGCGGCTTGATGTACTCGCCCACAACCTTCCAGCGTGCGTCTTGCAACTGCGACAGGCGCGACAAGTCGCTGCCCAGACGTTTGCTGGCACTGAAGGTCAGTTCGGCGCTGCCAAAGATGTCGGGCGGCACCTTCATGCTGTCCATGGCCTTGATGAAGGACTCGGTGGTGAGGTTGGGGCCAGCCTTCTCAACCGCGCGGGCAAAGACGTCAACGATGTCGTAGCCATACACCGAGAAAACGGTGGGGTCTTCGTTGAACTTGGTCTTGTATTTGTTGGCCCAAAATCGCACTTGCTGCGAGGCGTCGTCGGTGTATGGGTTTTGCACGGTCATGGTGGCGTAAAGGCCGTCCATGGCTTTGCCGCCCAGCTTGTGAATGAGGTCGGTATACGCCGCACTGGACCCCAAGAACGTGGGGTTGAACCCCGTCTTGCGGCTTTCGCCGATGGTGCCGATGGTCTCGCGGATGATGGTGCCCAAAAGCACGAAGTCGCAACTGGATGCCTTCATGCGCGCCACTTGCGAAGAGAAGTCTGTGGCACCGCGTTTGAAGGAGGTTTTCTCGGTGAACTCCATGCCCAGGGTCTTCAAGCCGGTCTCACCTCCACGCAAAACTTCAAGACCAAATTCATCGTCTTGATAGATCG
>JAYVRO010000440.1:0-3842 GCA_043776165.1 Rubrivivax sp.
TTTGAAGGAATCCCATGTCGAAGTTCAAAACGCTCCTTGGGCGCGCCGCGGTCGCTGCCGCTGTGCTTGCTTCGTTGGCCAGCGTGCCTGCTGGCGCTACCGTCGTCGGCGGCTCCATCGTCACCGGTGGGCCGGGGGCCGTTTTTGTCAAGCTCACGGTGCCTTTGGCCAACCCCTTTGGTGCGCCCAACAGCGTGGGCAACGACACTTTCCAGTCGAACAACCTCTTCGCCTTCGACGAAACACAGAACATCGTGCTGGCCGCGCCGTTGGTGGTTGACGTTGTTCCAGCAGGTCCTACCACCTTGGTCGCCGGCACCACAGTGGCCAGCCACTATGTGTTCTTTGATCCCTTGCGGACCACCAGCATCAACGGCTTCGTGGACTTCGACGCCGACATCGTGGCCATCATCACCAGCACCGGCAAACTGGCGGCGAGTGACTTTCTTGTCAACACGGGCGTGAACTACCTCAACCCAAGCGCACGCGGCCTGGAGCAAGGCGACGCAGTGACCATCTCTGGCGCGCGGCAGATTCAATTCGTCACCACGGCGAGCACACCGGGCGACTATGTTCGCGTGTTGACCGCGTTTTCACCGCGCGCATTGCCCGAGCCTGGCAGCGTGGTGTTGGTGGGTTTGGCGCTGGCAGGTGCGTCGCTGATGCGCCGTCGTACAGCGTCCAAATAGGCCTCGAAGCTTTGAATGTCGTTGTGCCCGGCGCCGACCACAAGCAGTAATTCGCTGTTCGGATTGTGTAACTTCAAACGTTGACTGTGGCTGGGCGCGATGAGTGTGTCGCGCTCACCATGCAGCAGCATGAGCGGGCCGCGGATGCGCGCCACGGCCTCGTCACTGCGCAGCGGGTAACGCAGCACGGCCTGCGGCACCCACGGGTAGTGCTCCAACGCCAAGCTCACCATGCTGACATAGGGCGACACCAAGAGGGTGGCGTCGGGTTGCACATCAGCGGCCAACTTGGCGGCCAGGCCTGTGCCCAGTGATCTGCCGATCAACACCTTGCGCCGCCCGGCGTACTGCGGCGCCACAGCGTCCCAGGCGGCACGTGCATCGGCATGCAATTGCGCTTCGCTCTCGATGCGCCCGGAGCTCTTGCCGTAGCCTCGGTAGTCCAGCATGAAGAGGTCCATGTTGGCTTGCCGATAGAACTCGGCATTGACAAACCAACTCTGCAAATTGCCGCCATTGCCATGCAAGTAGACCACCACGCCAGCGGGCTTGGGCAGACGCAAGTGCAAGGTGTTCAGCCGCGCGCCGGGCACGTCGATGAAGCCTTCGTGCACATCAGCGCCAAGTTCAAAGCGGTGCTGGGCGGGCAAGGTTTGCGGCGCAAAGAGCAGGCGCTCTTGCATGAACCACAGGGCCACGAGTGCGGCGCTGTAAAGCACGAACGCAAGCACGAACAAGAGCAAGAGCAGACGCACGAGCCAGCCGCCAAGAACTCGCCCAGCTGAGCAACGGCGATGAGAGAGCTGATCTTGCAAATGCACTGTTGTACGCCTAGGTAGGGTCAGGGGTCCGAACCCTCAGCCCAAGAACCCCAAAGCACCCACCACCGCCCCCAGCGCCATGGGCCACATCGGACTCATCTTGGTCATCAACATCATGGCCAAGGTGATGCCAAAAAGCAAGGGCATGCCCAGGGCCTGACGCGAGGGTTGGGCCAGCACCCAACTGGTCGACAACAACAAGCCCACAGTGAGCGGGGCCAGCCCCGCTGTGAAAGCGCGCACGCCCAGTGATGCGTGGTTGCGCTCACCATAACGCATCGCCGCCAACGTCAATGTCGTGGATGGCAACAAGCTGCCGAACAGTGCCGCACACAACCCCGCCACGCCGCCCACGTTCCAGCCGATGACGGCCACAAAAAGCACATTCGGCCCGGGCGCTGATTGGGCGATGGCGACCGAGCTGGTGAAGGCAGCGTCGCTGAGCCAGCCCTTTTCGCCCACGATAAAACGTTGCATGTCGGGCGCCGTGTTCAGCGCGCCCCCCACGGCCAACAAAGACAACAGCGTGAAGTGTGCAAAGAGCTGCCACACACCCGTCCAATCGAGCTGGCCCATCCACAAAGCGCTGCCGCCGGCGTTCATGATTGCAACTTGCGCCAGGCCAGGGCAATTCCCACGCAGCCCAAACCCAGCACCACCCAAACCATGGGCCAGCGCAACCAGCCCACGCTGATAAAAGTGCCCGCGGCCAGCGCAAAGCAGGCTGTGCTGCCCAAAGGGCTGGCGCGCAATCCGCTCATCACGCGCCATGCCATGGCAGCCACCAATCCCGCCGAGACAACGCCCATGCCGCGCAAAGCTCCAGCCACCGCAGGCACGGTCGAGAATTGCGCGTAGAGCAGCACCAGGCTCATCACCAAGACCAGCGGCACGCACAACATGCCCAGCGTGGCAGCCAGCGCGCCGCGCCAAGCAAAGAAGCGCCATCCGATGATCAGCGCCATGTTGATGATGTTGGGCCCGGGCAGCACTTGGCTGACCGAGAGGATGCTGAGAAAGTCTTCTTGGCTCAGCCAGCGCTGGCGTTCGACCAGCACGCGGTGTGACACCGACAACACACCGCCAAAACCTTGCAGCGCCAAAAACGTGAAGACCACAAACATGTGCCACGCTGAGCGCGGGCGCGCCAGCACAGGCGCTGAGACGTCTGCCTCCGGCATCAACGCAGAACCTTCATGGCCTCGGGGTTCACGAGGTTGGTTGGCGTCTTGTTGATGAAGTTGATGACGTTGTCAAAAGCGGCGCTGAAATACAGCTCGTAGCTGTCTTGTTCGACAAAGCCGATGTGCGGCGTGCACACCGCGTTTTCCAGGCGCAGCAAAGGGTGGCCTTGCAAGATGGGTTCGCTCTCGAATACGTCCACGGCCGCCATGCCCGGGCGTCCCCTGTTGAGGGCTGCCACCAAGGCGTTTTCGGCGACCAATTCAGCGCGCGACGTGTTGACAAAGAGTGCCGTGTTTTTCATGCGAGCAAGGTCTTCAGGCGTGACGATGCCACGGGTGGTGTCGGTCAGCCGCAGGTGCACGCTGAGCACGTCGCAGGCTTCAAAAAATGCCTCGCGCGCAGGGGCCACAAGGTGCCCTTCGGCCAGCGCGCGCTGGCGCGAGGCCTCACTGCCCCACACCACCACATGCATGCCAAATGCGCGGCCATAGTCGGCCACCAATTGACCAATCTTGCCGTAGCCCCAAATGCCCAGCGTCTTGCCGCGCAGCACCATGCCGACCCCAAAGTTGGTGGGCATGGAAGCCGCACGCAGCCCAGCTTGTTGCCAGGCGCCGTGCTTCAAATTGCCGATGTACTGCGGCAAGCGCCGCGTGGCCGACATGATCAGTGCCCAGGTCAGCTCGGCCGGCGCGTGGGGCGATCCCACGCCCTCGGCCACGGCAATCCCAAGGCGCGTGCAAGCCTCCACATCGATGTGGCTGCCCACACGACCGGTTTGCGCAATGAGCTTCAACTTGGGCAGCTTTTCGAGCAGTGCACGCGGGAAGTGCGTGCGTTCGCGGATGGGCACCAACACGTCAGCGTCGCGCAAGCGCACCGAGAGTTGACCAATGCCTTTGACCGTGTTGGTAAAGACCTTGGCCGTGAAGGGCTCCAACCGGGTGGCGCAGGGCAACTTGCGCACCGCGTCTTGGTAGTCGTCGAGGATGATGATGTTCATGGTGTGTGCCGATTTTGCCTGCGCCGCTACGATGCGCGCCTTTCCAACTCATCTTCAGGACACACCCCATGAGCATCACCATGCATTCCGCCAGCGTGCCGACCTTTGTGCGCATCCTCTCCAACATGCTGGTTTGGTTGGACA